>JADLDC010000397.1 GCA_020846885.1 Acidobacteriota bacterium
GGTCGGCGGGCTTGTGGCGGCAAACTCATCGACCATTCTGACCCATTTGAACTGGGGAGCGTCATACCTCGTCCATGACTTTTATCGCCGGTTCATAAAAGCCGACGGGAGCGAGAAACATTACGTCTCAATGGGACGCGTTGCAACGATCCTCCTGTTTTTCCTTTCGTCGGCCCTTGTATTTGTCCTGGATTCCGCAAAGGAGGCGTTCGACATAATACTGCAGGTCGGAGCGGGCACAGGGCTGCTGTATCTTCTCAGATGGTATTGGTGGCGGATCAACGCCTGGTGCGAGGTCGTGGCGATGATCGGTTCGTTTGTCGTTTCGGTCGGGTTTATCGTGTTGGAACGTCAGGGCTTCCTTACTTTGGAATCGGCCCCGAAATTGATCCTTACCGTGATCATCACGACCGTCTGCTGGCTTCTCGCCGCCTATTTCGGCCCCCAAACCGATCGCCAGACGCTGATCGATTTTTACCGAAAGGTACATCCGGCAGGCCCCGGCTGGGAAAAGATCCGCGTCGAGGCGGGAATTTCGAAGGAAGAAGTAAGGATCCACGGCGACAATATCCCGCTTGCCCTTTTGGGCTGGGTCGCGGGCTGTACCGTCATTTGGTCATCGCTGTTCACGATAGGCAATTTTCTGTATGGACGAACGGCCTACGGATTTGCGTTGCTTGCGGTGTTCACCGTAAGCGGCCTGGTGCTTCTGAAAGTTGTTTCGAGGCTTTGGTCCAGCAGCAGCGGTGGGGAACTGGAATAGGTAATATAATAATTGACTCTCGTCGCAATTTCACCTTGACTGGCCGTCAGTGTCCGGTCCCGGCTTGCTGTGATTTGAGCCACTCGGCCCGCAGCATGAAGCTGCCGTTTGTTACTACGCGTTCGCCTTGGGTCAAACCTTCCAGCACAGGAACGCGCCCGTCTGATGTTGAGCCGAGGCGGACCGGGCGCAGTTCGAAAGTGTTCGGGTCGGCGGTGGCTGCAAAGACCATTTGCTGATCATTGATCGTCTGTACCGCGGCAACAGGAACTACGGGCATTGTGCGCCCACCCGTTTGAGGGCCGCTGAGAGCAACCCTGACATACATTCCGATCTTTAGGATCCCTCCGGGGTTGCCGAGTTCGACCCTGACCTTTGCTGTCCGGGTTGCCTCATCAAGCTGCGGGTCGATGTAGGCGATCTGGCCGCGGAAGACTCGGTCGGAGAGGGCATCGGATGTGATCGTGACAGACCCACCGACCTGAAGGCCGTCCGCGTCGCGCTCAAACACCTGAGCGATTACCCAAACGCTCGAAAGGTCCGTTATCCTAAGAATTTCTTTATTTGCGTCGATGACCTCGCCGGAATTGACGGTGCGGCCGGTGATGGTTCCCGATACGGGCGCGGGTACGACAAGCTCGGCGTTAACCTGCGACGCAGACGTCAAACCGTCCACACGGACACTCGACATGCCGAACAGGATCAGACGTTGGCGGACAGCCGCGAGCTCGGTTTCGGCACCGCGCAGTTTATTCAGCGCCTCTTCGTTCGCCGAACGGACCTCAGGACTGATAGGCAGCATAGCGGCCGCACGCTGTTCACGAAGGCGGGCTTGTTCAAGTTCGGATTCGGCATGATGCAGTTTGGTGTGATCTTGCTCGAGTTCTTCGCGGCTTGCGGCACCGATCTGAATAAGGCGTGTCGTTCTCTCATATCGGGCCCGCATTTCGGTAAAGGCGGCTTCGGCGTCCTTTCGCAGCTTTGCGGCCTCTTCGATCTCGGCCCGGCCGGGCGCATTGATCGTGACCAGCCGTTTTGTACGTTCGTAATTTCGACGAGCATTCTCTACTTCCGTCCGAACCGCGACATAGCGCGACTGCGTTTGTGCATACTCGTCACTGAAAATTACCGCGACGGTCTGGCCGGCTCGAACATTATCACCAAGTTCCGGAACAACACGCCGGACAATGCCGCCGACCAGGGCAATGGCCGGTGTCTGTCGATACGCGTTTGGCTCGATCACACCGGTGGCCGCCGTGGCCCCGCTCTCGGCCGTGAGTTGCTCGCCGACCGTTTCAATGGTTATGCCCGCATTCTTGAGCTGTTCGGGCGATATGGTGAGCGTCTGGCCCGCTGCCGGTTCGGGAGCGGCCGTGTCAGAGCCGATATTTCGAGGCGGTGGGACCGGCCGCCCGGCATTTGTTCCACCGCCGGCGAGAAGCCAATAAAGGAGAATGGCGACGCTTGCCGCGGCGGCCAAGAGCCCACCGATGATCGCAGGCGTGAGGCGTCTTGGCCGATACGACTTTTCGCTTTCCGCCCGGCCAGAGGCCGACGTCTCAATGGCATTGCTAAGATTTTCGTTCTCGCTCATTTGTTTATCAACTCCGGTGCGTTCGACGCACGCAGTATTTCGACCCTTGCAAGATATACCTCGAGCAGGGCGTCGATATATCCGTTCTCGGTCTCAATAAAGCGGCGCTGCTCGGCAATGTGATCGAGCAATGTTTTCGATCCGAGTTCATAGGTCTGGCGGACAACGTCAAGGTTCGCGGCGGCCTGGTCGCGAACTCCGACGCGGTATATCTCTTTTGCCCGCTTCGCGCGGTTGTACCGAA
>JADLDC010000398.1 GCA_020846885.1 Acidobacteriota bacterium
TCGTCGGCGGGGTGATCGCCGCGGTACTCGGTCAAATTTCGTCGATCTTTGGAATTATTGGGATACTTATCTATCTGCTCGGAATGCTGTTGTGGTTCGGCTGGCTCGGCGGCATGATCTACGGGGCCATCAAATCGTTCCAGGGCCAGATGTTCAAGTACCCGATCTTTGGAAACCTGGCCGAAAAATGGGCAGGTTAATCAAAAACTCTCTTAAAGACCTTATCTACATTTCGTAGGTAATGCCCAAGATCAAAGACGCGGGCTATCTCTTCCATCGACAGATGTGAAGTGATGTCCGCGTCTTCGGCTACAAGCTCACTATATTCTCCGCCTTCGTCCCAGACCTTCATCGCGTTTCGCTGGGTATAAACGTATGCGTCCTCGCGCGAAACCCCTTTTTGCGTCAGGGCGAGCATGAGCTGGCCGCTGAAGACCAGCCCGCGGGTTATGTTCAGATTTTTGAGCATGTTCTCTGGGTAAACCACGAGCGTATCAAGCAGCGACGTCGTTTTCGCGAGCATGTAGTCGAGCGTGGCGGACGAATCCGGCAGGACGATGCGTTCGGCGGACGAGTGAGATATATCGCGTTCGTGCCACAGGGCAACATTCTCTAATCCAACAATAGAATTCGCCCTTACGGTTCGTGCCATTCCGCAGATGCGTTCTGAAAGTATCGGGTTTCGCTTGTGCGGCATTGCGGACGAGCCTTTTTGGCCTTGTTTGAACGCTTCCTGCGCTTCCCGAACTTCCGTCCGCTGCCAATGCCGAACCTGAAGCGCCATTTTCTCAAGCGTCGAGGCGATAACCGCGAGCGTGCATAGATATTCTGCGTAGCGGTCACGCTGAATTACCTGTGTCGAAACATCGGCCGCTTTCAACCCAAGCTTCGCACAGACACGTTCTTCAACATCCGGCGACAAATGAGCAAATGCCCCGACCGCACCGCTGATCTTTCCGACCGATACAGCCTCTTTTGCCCGAGCCATGCGCTCGCGGTTTCGCTTCATTTCCGAATACCAAAGCGCCCAAACAAGCCCAAACGACGTCGGCTCGGCGTGAATTCCGTGCGTCCGCCCGATCTGCGGCGTGTCCTTGAACTCAAACGCACGCCGTTTCAACACCGGCAGCATCGCGTCGACCTTTGCGAGCAAAATATTGCACGATTCTTTAAGCAGAATCGCGTTCGCCGTATCGACAACGTCGCTCGAAGTCAGCCCGTAATGAACAAACCGTGCCGCTTCGCCGATATTCTCAGCCAGATTGGTCGTAAATGCGATGACATCATGGTCCGTCGTCTTCTCGATCTCGGAGATCCGCTCGACGGTAAATGCCGCTTTTGACTTGATGACCTCAACCGCCTCGCGCGGAATAGTTCCGTCATCTGCATGCACTTCGCAAACAGCGATCTCAACATCAAGCCATTTCTGAAACTTGTTCTCCTGCGACCATATCGAGCCCATTTCGGGCAGTGTATAGCGTTTGATCATGGATTACTGGTCCCCAAAGATCTCCTGGAAATCACGGGCGGCGTGAAGGTCCCGAAAGATCAACGCGCCGTCATCGGTCGGAAAATAATAGATCGAGTAGCTCTTATGCGGAAAACTCCGCAATCCCGCCTTGAGTTCGGGCCACAATCGTCCAATGTTAGGATGATCCGCAAGAATATGATAAACAGGTTCGAAACTATCGATAAACGATCGGCGGCTTCGATATTATCAGCAGCGATGTACGACCAGATATCATCAATATCGTCGCGAAATTGGTGAGAAAATCTGATCCGGCCTTTCATTTTGACTCGGCCCTGTCTGCACGTCGTGCCCGGCCACGAGCTTTTACGTCCTCAAGGAATTGCCTCCATTCCCCATCGGAATTGACCTCTAGGCACTCTCCGTTCCTGATCTGCTCGACACCTTTTTCTATCTCGCGGCGCAGCTCATTTCGTTTAAACTCAAGCAATTGATCTTCGCGCTCCAGAAGGCGGAGGCTTTCGCGGACGACTTCGCTCGCGGTATGGTAGCGGCCGCTTTTTACCTTGTTTTCGATGAATTTTTCGAGTTCAGGTGTAAGTGAAACGTTCATTCTCCGATAATAACAATATCTGCTATTTTTTGCTATCCATTTCAGGACCTTGTATGTCGCGATCTGGTGCCTCAGAACCTTTCACCTTTTCGCGTCCGTCAGCCCGCGCGAGTTGATCACTCAACTCCACCCGGCGATCGCCAAGCACATCTTCGATGTAGATCATTTGCACCAAAACGATCAAAACCGCAAGCAAAGGTGTCGCCAACACAAGTCCGAGCCCGCCGACCAGCACTGCCAAAGCGAGCTGGAAAACGATCGTCAGTGCCGGCGGCAGTTCGACGGTCTTTCGTTCGATGAACGGCGTGACGAGGTTTGATTCGATCAACTGCACGCCGACATACAAGATCAGTACGTACAGCGCCTTCATCGGGCTCTCAACAAACGCGAGCAGAAGCGCCGGGACGGCTGAGAGGATCGGCCCAAAGTTCGGGATGAACGACAATAGTCCCGCGATCACCCCAAGTGCCAGCGAAAGCGGGACCCCAAGAAAATAAAGCCCGATGCCGGTCAGCAAGCCGATGAAGACCATCGAGAAGACCTTACCGATCAGCCACCAGCGAAGCGTGTCGCCGATCGCGAATATTACCTCGCGTGCGCGGGTTCGACGTCCGAGTGGAAACAGGTTCGTAAATCCGCGGGTGTAGAAACGCGGCTCGAGAGCAAAATAGATCGCGAGAAAGATGACGATAAAGAAGTTGCCGACAACGCCGACCGTTGATGAAAAGAACCCGCCGACCCCTTGCAGCAGCGTCAGTGTCCCGACCGCGGCCGTCACATCGTCAAAGCTGGGAAGTTGGTCGATGAGGGCACGTCCCCATGGAAACTGTGAAATATAGTCAGCGGCCTCGCGTGCCGAAGCGGGCAAGGTTACTCGGAGATGCTCGACTTGATCGGCAACGTCAGGAGCAAGGAGCGCAATACCTCCCGCCAGCGCGCCGATTATCAGAATGGAGACGACAAGTACGGACAGGCCTTCGCTGATATTTGTGTATTCGCAAACAACATCGCCCAGCCCTCGAAGAAAGATCGCAAGCAGGGCGGCCGCAAAGATCAGCAGCAGCACATCGAACGTAAAATAGACGAGAACAAGTAAAAGAAGCGTCAGGCAAACAAGGCCTATCGTCAGCAAGACCTTGTGAACGAAGCTCTTTTCGCTCTGGGCGTCTGCCATCTGCTCAGATCATCCTTCTGTCGATAAGAAGTTCCGCATTAAGAATTGCCGACCCGGCGGCGCCGCGGACGGTATTATGGCTTAAGGCGACAAACCGATAATCGAAAACCGTGTCGGGGAAAAAGCGGCCCACCGTTATCGTCATACCGTTGCCGCTGTCGCGGTCAAGGCGCGGCTGCGGCCGGCTTGGTTCGTCAAGTACGTCAATAAACCTTGCGGGCGATGAGTGCAGGCCGAGCGACGGAAACTCCTTCATTGCGGCGACTATATCTTCGAGCGTCGCTTTTTCAGCGAGATTGACACGCACGGCGCACGTGTGGCCATCCAGCACATTCACGCGAAAGCATTGTGCCGAAACGGCAAAATCAGCCTTCTCGATCGCCCCGTTCGTGAGCGTCCCGAGTATCTTTTGAGCTTCGGTCTCGACCTTTGGTTCTTCACCCGCGATATACGGTACAACGTTGTCAACGATATCCATCGACGCAACGCCAGGGTAGCCGGCCCCGGAGATAGCCTGCATCGTTGTCACAACAGCCGATTCAATACCAAATTTTCTGTGTATTGCCGCCAGCGGCGGAGCAAAGCTCACAACGGCGCAATTTGGATTGGTCACGATAAACCCTTTCCCAAAGCCGCGCTTCTTTTGCTGTTCCGGGATAAGATCGACGTGATCCGGATTGACCTCGGCGATAAGGAGTGGCACATCCTCATCCATTCGGTAACTGGACGAATTGCTGATGACAGGATAGCCCGCGCGAGCGAATGCCTCTTCCGTCTCTCTTGCCACCGATGACGGCAGGCTCGAAAATACGATGTCGCAATCAAGCGGAGGCTCGATCGGCACAACGACGATCTCACGAACGCTCTCCGGTATCGCCCCATTCAACTTCCACGCACACGCCTCGGCGTACGGCTTCCCCGCAGACCGGTCCGAAGCCGCCAAAGCCGTCACCTCGAACTGAGGATGCCCTTCAAGAAGCTGAATAAACCGCTGCCCAACCGTCCCGGTCGCTCCTAAAATTCCAACTCGATATTTCTTCATAGCAACTGACAAACTAAGTACACGACGCCTAGTCGTTGAGGCGTGCGTTTATATCCATTCGTTGATGCAAGATCCTAATAATTTCGATCACACCTTCACGTGAATTATTCTTATAAAAAATATAGTGGGATTTCACGCGGGTTCTAAAATACCCTTTTCTGATGTGACTGTAATCTTTTCCTGCCTGTGGATCTTTGGCAACATATTCTATCTCGTCCAGCAGCAAGTCATAATACCGGTCCGCCTGTTCTCGGGACCAATGTTCAAATGTATAGAGCCAAATGTTTTCGAGGTCCTTTGCAGCCTCTTTACTAAGCTTATACTTGGTCATTTGCCGAGGTGCTTTCGGTGAAGATCATCTAAAAACTCTCGTTTATTGAAATCTGTTAAAAAACCTGATCTTTCACCTTTCTTCAACTCTTTTATCAATTCCGCTTTTTTTGCCTCTTCGTGCTCGAACATTCTCAAGGCGGCCCGGACAACTTCACTCGCAGAAGAAAATTTGCCCGCCTTCACCTGTCGATTAATAAAATTATCGAAGTAATCTCCCAATAAAACCGATGTGTTTTTTGCCATAAATTTCCCCTGATCGAATATACCAATTCTTGGTATTCATTTAAAGTGGCTTGAAGGAGTTTCCTTCGTCAGTCGAGCCATCCACCAACGTCCGTCCGCTATCTCAAAATGCGGATGACTGGTGTCGCCAAGATTCCCGCTCGGTCCCTTTTATTAGCACAAGTAATCATCGAAAATTATAGTCTCATTTTCGGCGGGCCGGCCTCAAAAAAGAATCAAAAGTTGGGCGATATGGAACCTCAGGTGTGTTAATATCGTGGTATGGCGACGACTCTACAAGAAAGAAAGATCGAACTTATTCAATGGCTGTCGATCATTGATGATGCCGCTCTGCTGGATAAGATCGAAGACCTAAAGGAGCAGAACGCCAGCGACTGGTGGGACGAGATCTCTGCAGCAGAAAAAGATTCCATCGACCGTGGCCTTACTGACGCGGACGCCGGTAAAATTAAACCTCACATCGACGCTCGTTCAAGTTATGACAAATTGTTATCTTTGTGAAAGCGACCGAATAGATTCGGGCAAAGTTCTTTCATCGATTCAGGTTCATCCTCAGACCAATCGAAGTCAATAACTGGATAATTTCCTTCACAAAACTTAAATTCGTCGTAATTAATATAATCGTAAAGTTCCTTTCCAGTTACGTTCTTGAACGCAGTCAACGCGACGTACCACAGATCCTCGAACTCGTAAAACTCCTCACCAAAACCATCCTGCGTAACTAACGAATCGGGATTTGCTGCAGCGGCATTAAATACGTCTCGGCCTCTGGAGATCACCCAAAGTCGAAAATATTCAAACGCATCGTCGGAACAACCTCCGTTCATAAGGTAACCCGCACACCAAAATTTGGAATTGTAGGTGTCGTAAAGCATTTTGTCGGTTGCTAGCCTAAATCCGATTATATGGATGGGCTCGAGCTTTTCCAATTCTCCGACAAGTACATCTTTCTGGCATTCACGATCGCCGCCTGATTCATCAATTGAAGTTTGAACGATGCCCCAAAACACATCTTCATCCATCATTTTCGCCGTGGGTTCAGGAACCGGCTTCATCCTCATTGGTGAACTGGCCGATCCGAATATTTTCGAAAAGAATCCCATAGTTTTGACCGATCAAACCAAAGCCTCTTTCATCCGCCGCACGCCTTCCGCCATCCTTTCTTCAGTGTTACAGAACGATATCCGCAAAAAGCCTTTGGCTTCGTTGCCGAACGCGACACCGGGGACGGTTACCACGCGGTTTTGCAGGCATTTTTCGGCTATCTCGATGTCGTCGCCGAGTGAACGTACATCGAGCATCGTGTAAAATGCTCCTTCGGGTTTGGTCGCCTTCAAGCCCAACTCTCTATCGAAAAGATCGACAAGATATTCGCCGCGTTTTTTGTAAATATCGCGGGCGTTCTGTTTTGCGGCTTCGGCCTCGCTGGTCCAGGCAAGCAGACTTGCTTTTTGAACGATCGTCGCGGCACAGACGGTCGTGAAGCCGTGCAGGACCTGGATCGCGTTTATCATTTCCGGGTCGGAACACGCCGCCCAGCCAAGCCGCCAGCCGGTCATTGAAAGCGATTTCGACAACCCGCTAATGATGATCGTCCTATCGTAAAATTCCGACGCAGAATGCGGCCGTTCGCCGAAATAAAGATCGCTATAAATCTCATCCGAAAGCAGCCAGATGCCGGTTCCTTCCAACGCCTCGGCGATCTGTCGATAATTCTCCGCCGACATAATCTTGCCGGTCGGATTCGACGGGCTGATGACGACGGCCGCTTTCGTCTTATCCGTGATCTTAGATCTGAAATTTGAAATATCAAATGCAAACTCCTCATCGGCCGGCATTCGATAATAAACCGGTTCGCCTTGCGCCAGCCTAGTACATGCATCGTATGCCGGAAAACTGGGGTCAGGCAGCAGGACCTCGTCACCTTCATCGACGCAGCACATAAAGGCATCGGTCATTGCCTCCTGCGAACCGCAGGTTACGACAACGCCGGTCATCGGCAAGTCGAGATGCGGATATTGTTCGGCGATCTTCGTTCGCAATGCCGGCATTCCGGGATGCGACGTATAACCGTTCTGTTCGTCCCGAGCAACCCGCGCCGCTTCGTCCCGCAAAAACTGCGGCGTCGGCAGATCTGGCTCGCCCAAACCAAAATTAATGCTCTCCGGCAACGCCCGCTCAAAAAACTGCCGAATAAGCGTAGGCTGCAAACCCCGCATCCGGCGTGGCAGAAGCATATCCTCTCTATTCACCGCCTCAGCTCCGCTCGTCATTCTTCGGCTCCTTATCCACGTCTTCAGGATGTGATCGCTCCAGATCTTCAGCGATGTCTTCGCGCAGCTCGCCCACCTCAATGTTATACTCGCCTTCCGCACGTGTCGCGGGGTCACCAGTCAAGATGCCGCCAACGGTCTCGATCTCGCCGATAACCTTTTGGCCGAATCCGGACAATTTGTCTCGTACGGTGTGTTCACCACGTTCTTCTTTTTCGTCGTTCTCAGGATCCATAATTGATAAAAGTTTACCAGCGAAACGCGGAGCCTTCCAGCGTTGGGCTTCGAAAGGCAAAGACTAGCGTGCGAATGCCCTCAGCGAAGATAGTCTTCGAGTTTTGTTGATGCATCGGTCTTTTCGTCGCGGTATTTGACGATTATCGGGCAATAGATGGAAAGGCCGTTCTCCTTGCCGAAGCCCGTTGAAATTTCGCGTGAGCCTTGGACGACGACGGCTCCAGCGGGGACTTCGAGCGGTTTATCGCCATCTGATTTGATGATGCGGGAGTTCGGAATATCGAAAAGCGGCGTCGAGCGGGTGAGAATAACGCCTGAGGCGAGCACGGCCTTTTCGCGGACGATCGTTCCTTCATAAACGCCGGTGTTGCCGCCGACAAGAACGTCGTCTTCTATGATGACCGGCAAGGCTCCAGCGGGTTCGAGAACGCCGCCGATCTGTGCGGCCGCTGAAAGATGCACGCGTTTGCCGATCTGTGCGCAGCTTCCGACCAAGGCGTGCGAATCGACCATCGTGCCTTCGTCGACATAGGCCCCAACGTTGATATAAGCCGGCGGCACAACGACCACGCTCGGCGCAACATAGCTGCCGTCGCGGATCGCCGAACCGCCGATCACGATCCGGACCCGATCTTCGAGCGTCATCGGCCGCAAAGGGAAAGTATCCTTATCAAAGAACTGCAGCGTCTCGGTCGGCTGTGACATCTCGACCATCTTGCCCATCCGAAAACCGAGCAAAATTCCCTGCTTGACCCATGTGTTCGCATGCCAGTTACCGTCCGCATCACGCTCCGCCGAACGGATCTCACCGGTGCGAAGCGCGGTTTTGAATTCTTCGTAAACCGCTCGGTCATCGTCGTTGAATCCCGCCCGCGTGAACAGGCCTTCAATGCTTTGTTTCAGATCCATTATTTCTTTGGTTCAACAAACCGGTTGTACTTCTTTAATGCCTGCTGCAGTCGATCGTGAGGCAGTGCATAGGCCGTGTTGCCTTTGTAGCCTGTCATTGTCTCGGCGGCGACCATCGCGTTCAGGATGGCTTCTTCGGTCGCCTGTGCGACGGCCCAAAACAGCATATTGATGCGGTCGTTCGGCAGCATCTGAATATTTGCGATACCTTCATTCTTGCCAAATTCCGCGGCGTTCGCGGTCGAAAATGCGATAAAAATGTCGCCGGATGAATTTTCGCCCCGGCCGCCCATATTGCCAACGCCGAGCGAAACGCGCTGTGCCAACCGTTTAAGCTGGTGCGGCAGCAATGGAGCATCAGTCGCAACGACTACGATTATCGAACCCGCGCCTTCATCAAACTTTTTATTCGCGATCGCCGATGTTGTCGTCTTGCCTGGCGTTGGCCGCAGGTCGGTGATCTCTTTGCCGACCGGCACGCCCGCAACCTGGAACAGAGGCCTGCTTCCGTAATTTGCCTGAACAAGTACACCGACTGTATATCCGCCCGCTCGTTCATCTAATTTCCGCGAAGCTGTGCCGGTGCCGCCCTTGAACGAATGGGCCATCATTCCCGTTCCGCCGCCGACGTTACCTTCCGCGATCGGCCCGGATTTGGCGGAATCGAGCGCCGCAAAAACGTGCTCTTTCTTAACGTGAAAGCCGTTGATATCGCTCAAGAAACCGTCCCATGTCTCGGCAACAACAGGCAGCGAGAAATCGCCGGAGTAGCCGCCGCCCGGAAACTTCTTTGCTCCCCACTCGATCACGGCATCGCGGACAACCCCAACGCTGTGCGTGTTCGTTATCACGATCGGCGAGCCAAGCCCGCCCGATTCCTCGATCCACGTCGTGCCGGTCATCTCGCCGTTCCCATTCAGCGCGTGCCAGCCGGCAAACAACCGGCCGGCAAAACTTTTCCCCTGCGGCAAGATCGCAGTAACTCCGGTGCGTACAGCCTTGTCGCCTTCGCCCGATATCAAAGTCGTATATCCAACCTCAACGCCCTTAACATCCGTGATGGCATTATTCGCCCCCGGCGTTCCGTCAAAAGGCACACCAAGATCGCGCGCCCTAGGTTTTGTCTGGGCGAAAATTGAAACAACAGACAATGCAGTCAATAGAAATAAGGAAGAGAATTTTTTGATCATCGATTCACCTCGGCCATGTAACCGGCAGAGTATATCTAAAGAAGTTGCCGACTCCCAAGACGGAAATCAGAATTCGTGGAACTTTGCGTCTGGTTTCCTGCTGCTTCGTGGTCCCGCTTTGGCTTCGCATCGCAAATAGACTATTCAGGATTCAGAACTTGAGCGCTTGTATGATCGAACGCAACTTATCTTGCGTCGTCTTGGTCACCGGCACGAGCGGAAGCCTTAGATTCTCTTCGAGCAGACCCATTTCCTTCATTACGAATTTACACGGGCCGGGCGAGGATTCGATAAAGTTCGCATCCATCAGCGGCAGAAGCTGGTAGTGCAACTTACGAGCGGCGGTGTGTGCTCCGTCGAAGGCTTTTTCGACCATTCGCGAGGTTTCTTTCGGCAGTTCGTTCGCACAGACGGACACAAGGCCGTCGGCGCCAAGCGCGATCAAAGGCAGCGCCGACGCATCGTCGCCGGAAAATACCTTAAAATTCTTCGGCCGACCTCTGATGATCTCCATTATCTGCGAATAATTTCCTGACGCTTCCTTGGTTGCGACAATGTTCTCGTGTTTTTCGGCAAGTCGCAGCGTCGTTTCGGCTGAGATATTCGACGCTGTCCGTGACGGCACGTTGTAGAGCATGATCGGGAAGCCCTTAACCGACTTTGCGATCTCGGCATAATGGGCGAACATCCCTTCCTGCGTCGGCTTGTTGTAATACGGCGCAACTATCAACGCCGCATCGGCTCCGGCCTCGCGCGCTTTTCGCGTAAAGTCAATGACTGCCGATGTGTTGTTGCTCCCCGTTCCGGCTATCACATGTGCTTTCAGGCGCCGGGCGACCTCGACCGTCATACGAATAACATGCAGCCGCTCGGCCTCATCCATCGTCGCGCTTTCGCCGGTTGTGCCGCACGGCACAAGCAGCTTCACACCGCCTTTCACCTGCCTCTCGACCAACGAACGAAAACACTCGTCATCGATCGAACCGTCCTTTCGAAACGGTGTCGCCAGCGCCGTCGCGCACCCCTGCATCCAATTGATCTTCGTAGTCATAGAAAAACTGATTCAGTATATTAGGAATGCCGGTTAACATACAAAACGGATAGGCACAATTTATGGGTTTGATAAGATTTTTTTGTATCGCAATTTTCCTTTCTTTCAACATCGCATGTTCAAAACAAGTCGAGATGTCAGAAACAGTTGTTGCCGAACCTACACCCGCACGAACGACGGCGATCGCTGACGCATTCGATTATCCGATCGGCAAGAACCCCACCGTCACACAGGCCAAGGACTCGGACGAATGGTACAACGCTCTTGATCTAGGAGAAAACGATCATCTAGGCGAAGACTGGAACAAGAACACTGGCGGCAACACTGACTGCGGCGAACCGGTTTACTCGATCGCAAACGGCGAGATAACCTATGCCGCAGACGGTGGACCAGGTTGGGGAAATGTGATCATCGTAACCCACACTCTTCCGGATGGAACGCGGGTCCAATCTCTCTATGGGCATTTGCAAGAGATCTCAAAACGCGAAGGTGAGGTCAAAAAGCGTGAGCAGATCGGACTCATCGGCAACGCAAACGGGCGGTACCTTTGCCATTTGCACCTCGAATTAAGGCAGGAGAACTCAAAAGACTGGAACCGCCCTGGCGGCGGATATTCCAGCGACCGGACCGGTTGGCTCGACCCATCCGATTTTATCGACAGCAGACGCACATTTAAGAAGTGATCGTCCGCATGATCTGATGTTCCGGCATCGTCAGGCGCTTGACCACCATGACACGACCGCGTCTACTGCGTCAGTTCACGACGAAGCCATGTCTTCGCCACGCCCCAATCGATCGCGACCGTGGTTCGCGAAACACTAAGTGCCTGTGCCGTTTCCTCAAGTGTTAGTCCGCCAAAAAAACGCAGGATCACAATGCGGGCCTTCCGCTCATCCACTGCTTCAAGCCTTTCCAACGCCTCATGCAAGGCCAGATTATCGGCGCTGTTCTCGTGCGGATCTAAGAGTATTTCATCGCTAAAACTCAGCATTGCCAAATCACCGCCGCGCTTTTTGCGATGCTCCCATCGCGCACGGTCGATCAAGACGCGACGCATCATGCTAGAGGCAATTGCAACGAAGTGCGATCGGCCTTCCCATCTCACCGTGCACTGACATAGCATCCTCATATAGGCTTCGTGGATCAAAGCGGTCGCCGGGAGCGCGGCATACGTCCTCTCACGGCTCAACAGGGCCGCAGCGTGTCGAAGCAGTTCGTCATAGGCCAACGCTACCAGCTCGTTAAGAACCTCTCGGCTTCCGGCGATGCCTTCGCTCAGCCCTTTGGCGATTTGGGGAGACTGTTTCATCCCTTGTCCCGTCGATCTCATGTTTCTTTGACCATATCTGCGGCCAATTTCCATGTCAATCAGGGTTTTCCCGTAAAAGAACCAAAAAACTGAACGTCTTTCCTGTGGATGACGCGGTTATCAGATAAGGGCGACAACTGACTTGACTGATCTTGTTCAAGGAACTCGAATTTCCTGCCGTTCGCTCTGAATACTTTTAGCTTACAAGGAGAAAGCAATGCGCACAACGAAAATTTTGTTATCTATTGGCTGCCTAGGTCTCAGCTTGTCATTGGCGTGCTGGGGAGTACAGGCGCAAACCGGCACGGTATTTGTGACAGGAATGAGGTCGCCGGAAAAAATTATCTACGCTCCCCATTTTGGCTACTTTTTCGTTTCTGAGGCAGGAGCACCTGGGGCTGCCAACAGCGGCCGGATCTCGATCGTAACGAACGACGGTACACGTACAACATTGATCGATGGACTGCCGTCGGGTCCGGCACCGCCGGAAAATGCCCCGTCTGGCCCATCTGCATTGTGGATCGATGGCAGCAACAGGTTATTTATCGCTATCGGCAGCGGCAACGAAACCATTCCCGGACCTGCTCCCGGAAGCGAGATCCCAAACCCGAACCCGAACGCGCGCATATTCAGCTCTGTCCTTGAATTAAAGTTTCCCGAATCCGGGTTCCCGGGCAGGCGAGGCTTTTCTCTAACCTCCAATGATCTCGCACGTCTTGCAGATGGTGAGACTGTATATGTTGGGCGGGCGACATTGAAACTGGTTGCCAACTTTCCGGATTTTACACCGTTGCCGCGGCCGGATGTCCCGAACAATGTCAGGCCGTCGAACCCATTTGGCATCGTCCTTGACTCGAACAAGCTGTATGTTGCGGACGCTGCTCAAAACGCCATTCGCACCGTGGATCTAAACAACAACTCGATAGGAACGCTGTTCACATATCCGGCGCGATCGAATCCTCTTCCCATAGGCCCGCCCTTTATTGATCCGGTGCCAGATAGCCTACGGCTATTTGGGAGAAGGTTGCTGGTCACGTTCCTGACCGGCTTCCCATTTCCGGCCGGCTTGGCCGATGTGCGTCAATACGACCTCGACACCGGCCAGGATTCGCAGCTACTTGGTGGGCTTACCACAGCGATCGATTCGCTTCCGGTCAATGAAGGCGGTTTGTGCGCGTCGATCTATACGCTGGAGTTCAGCACGAATATGCTCGCAAACGCGCCCGGACGGCTGCAGCGTTTTGATTCACCAGGCGGCCCTTCGACGGTTATCTCAAATTCACTGATCTCGCCGACGAGTATGGCCCGACATCCGGCGAGCAGCGATCTGCTGGTTACCGAAATTTTCACGGGACGGATAATTCGGTTCGATCTTCCCTAAGTTTTTATCGTCGGCAGCTTTCAGAATGTTGGAACGCGACAGCCTTTCGTCCCCTCTTTCAGGATCGGATCGCAGACGTCGCGTTCCATTGTTCCTTCACGCGTCAGGGCCGTCGGAAAACTTCATCGACAAGATCGGTAAAGTCAAAGTATCCGGTCCTTCCGATTATCCACTCCGCCGCCGTTAGCGCCCCTAGCGCAAATCCTTCACGCGACCTGGCCGCATGGGTCAGCAATATCTGGTCCGCCGGTCCGTCGAATCCGACGCGGTGTGTGCCTGGAATATTGCCTGCCCGAGTTGCGGCGATCTCGCCCGTATTGACGTGCCTTGATATGAGTTCTTTGATCTTCAATGCGGTGCCGCTCGGAGCATCTTTCTTGCGCGAATGATGCTGTTCCTCGATAAAAACCCCGTATTCCGGAAATTTCGCAAACAATTCTGCAGCATATTCGGCAATGCGGTAGAACAGGTTTACACCGATAGAAAAATTCGCACCGAACACCATCGCTCCGCCGCCCGACGTGACCAGATGCTCGATCTCGTGCCGCTGCTCGTTCCAACCAGTCGTACCAACAACGATCGGCACTTTCGCGATCACGCACGCCTCGACATTCCGCCTCACGGCTTCGGCGACCGTAAAATCGATCGCGGCATCGCTGCCCGTAAGCATCTTTGCAACATCGCCCGCAGGCAGGCCCAACGCCGTTTCATCGACAACACTCACGATCTCGTGCCCTCTCTCGGCAGCAAGCCGCTCGACGATCTTCCCCATCGCCCCATATCCGATCAGCGCAATTCTCATAAATACATTTCAACACAAAATATTGAACACACAGAAAATTGTAACCTCCCGAAGGAAAATTCTCGCATCTTCTGTGTGTCCAATGTCTCTATTGCTGGTCAACCGCGCGTCTATTTTGCCGCCGCAGCCCATTTATTGTTGGCTTCGTTGAAGTCCATGTAGATCCCGCCGTCGAGCGCGACGCTCTTGATCGGCTTGGGTGATGCGATGCGAACAACAGCCTCCTTCATATTCTTTTCCCATATCGCGGGAGTTTGATGAAGCGTTTCAGTCGTGTTGTCCTCGAAGGTAACGACGACATTGACCGGTGCGGGAAAGCCGCCGACGTTCTTAATGGTCACATACGACCCATCAGTTCTTTTCTCCACTCCGGCCGCGGAGTAGTCGATATAGCCGTAAGTGAAGAACCACGAATTCCAGAACCAGTTCATATCCTTGCCGGAGATGTTATTGAAGCTATTGAACATATCCCACGGCGTCGGGTGTTTCCCATGCCAACGATCCATAAACCCGTGCAGCACGCGCTTGAATTCCGCATCGCCGAGGAGATCTTTCATCGCAAGATAACCTAAGGCCGCGCGCCCGTATTTATTAGTTCCATAACCGTTGCCGGTCAGCACGTTCTCGGGCGTCATGATCGGAATGTCTGCGTCGGAAGACAAGTTGCGGAGCCAACCGCGAACGCGAAAGTTCTTGAACCAATTCTCGGCCAGGGCCTTGTTGAAAGTCTCTGCATTGAACAGATATTCGAATGCGGTCGTCCAGCCTTCCTCCATGAACGCATAACGCCGCTCATTTATTCCCATGTAGAATGGAAAATACGAGTGCATGATCTCGTGCGCCGCAACGAACTCCTGCATCTCGGGGCTCTCCTGTGCGCTGTCGTTGGCCATCATCGGGTATTCCATATCGGCGAATCCGCGAAAGATGGTCATCTTCGGATATGGATAAGGCACGCCCGGCCATCGGTTCGATGAAAAATCGAGCGACGTTTTGATGTACTTGACCATGTTGGCGAAATTTTTCGAGGGCTCATCGTATGCGGCTTGCGTGCTTGCACGCCGTCCCGTCTTTTTATCGACGACGAGGCTTCCGCCGTCCCAGATGTAATGGTCGCTCAAACCGAACGCGACGTCCGAGA
>JADLDC010000444.1 GCA_020846885.1 Acidobacteriota bacterium
CTTGCTTGGCTCCGCCATTGCCGCCGCTCAGCGTCCCGAAGTGACGATAAGCCTGAATGAGAGCTTTTTTGATTCGCTGTTCGACGCCGTGTTTGAGAATTCGCCGCCGATCGAGTTTCCGATCGCGTCAGTAGATCCACAACGCAGAGACGCAGAGACTCTGAGCCAAGAACGAGGTCCGTCCCCCGCGGCGGATGTTCCTGCCTGCAAAGAGGTCGTTCAACTTTTGCGTGAGAGCAACGGCGTCCGAACGTCCGTTCGGTTCCGCGATGGGAAAATATTTGCGCCGATAGCGTTTAGCGGAAACTACAACCCGCCGCTCATCGGCTGTGTGCCTTTTGCGGGTATTGCCGAAACGGTCATCGACCTTGAATTCGATCAGGCAAGCCAGCGAGTTATTGCGCGGGCTCGTGTCCGGAATGTCTCGCTGAACGGGACCGGCGGTGTCGGCGGGAGTTTGATCGCGAAAATGGTGCAGGGGTCAATAGACCGAAAGATAAATCCGATCGAGGTATTTACGATGGATAAGATCTCATTTCTTGTACCTATCAGGTCGGACGTCAAGATCCGGATGAAAGCCGCCGCGGTACGCCACGAGGTCGTGAACGGTTCGCTAAATATCATCATTTCATATGATTTTGTGAAGGCATAGGAGTTAACGATCTTAGTGATCTCCAAGGCGATCGGCAAAGATCCGGAAACTGCTTTCCTTCTTTTCGTGTTTTTCGTGTCTTTCTTTGGTGGATTTCGTGGTGAGGGTTTTCGACCCTTACCACGAAACTCACGAAAGGGGGACACGAAAATTACGAAAAGAACTTGGGTAATGCTGTGCCGAGATTGCCTAATTTGTACAATCCAAACGCCTTTATTATCCTCTAGTGAATGGCTCAACCTTTGGTTGCAATAATAGGCCGGCCGAATGTCGGCAAATCGACGCTGTTCAACCGATTGACGGGAACGCGGCGGTCGATCGTCGGCGATGAACCGGGAATCACGCGTGATCGGATCTTTGGCGATGTCGATTGGAGGTCGCGCACGTTCGAGCTTGTTGACACGGGTGGAATTGTTCCCGACGACGACGCCATCATTCCGGCAAACATCTTCAAGCAGGCGGGATTTGCAATAGAAAGATCGCAGGCGATCATCTGGGTTGTGGATGCCCGTGCGGGTGTCACGCCGCTGGACGAAGAGATCTCAAATTATCTGCGAAACATCGGAAAGCCCGTGTTTATCGCCGCCAACAAGGCGGAAAGCCGCAAGGTTGAAGACGAGGCCGCAGAATTTTACCGTTTCGGATTTGACCTTACACCGCTCTCTGCCGAACACGGAACATCGGTCGGCGATCTTCTGGACAAGGTCTTTGATTCGCTGGAATTTGAGGAAGACCTGGAAGAGGAAGCAGGGCGCGAGATACGCCTTGCGATAATCGGGC
>JADLDC010000399.1 GCA_020846885.1 Acidobacteriota bacterium
GAACCGGTCGGCCCGAGGAACAGCATCGTACCTATCGGCCGCTGCGGATTGTTCATTCCGGCGAGATATATCTGGAAAAGCCCGCTCAACCGCCGCACGGCACGTTCCTGCCCGACGATCAGGCCCGAGAGCTTGTCCTCAAATTCTTTTGCACGCGGGCTTTTTCTATCGGGATCCAAAAGGATCCCTTTTTGAACTCCCGCTTTTTTATTCGCCGTTTCGTTCTTCATTGCTTTCTCCTAAGGGGAAACTCCGATCTCTAAGGAATTTCACTAACCCAATGACGGCTTCCGCACCGGGATTTGCCAAATCCTAACAAGGCAATTCCGTCGTCACTAATGATGATTTCAATATTTGTAACGTTGGCTGGACTTTAGGCTAAGGAAGGTGCCCTGCACAAGCCCGGTCAGGCCTGTGTCCTATATATGTGTTATCACAAATAGGCACAGATTGGCAAGAAAAGCTGAAAATAATTCTGGACAATTGAAGCTAATCGTAATATTCCAAACCCAAATGAGTAATTAGGTCCTCACCCCTCATATGCCGCAAGGTGTTCTTCAGCTTCTTTAATTGAATGAAGATATCATGCTCCGGATACAGACCCGGAGCAGTTTGCGGCGCCTTGAAATAGAACGAAAGCCACTCCTGCACGCCGCGCATTTTTGCCCGGTGCGCCAGGTCCATGAACAACGCAAGATCAAGCACAAGCGGAGCGGCAAGGATGGAATCGCGGCATAGAAAATCTATCTTGATCTGCATCTTGTATCCAAGCCAGCCAAAGATATCTATGTTGTCCCAGCCCTCTTTGTTGTCGCCGCGCGGCGGGTAATAATTGATGCGGACGACATGCGAAAAATCGCCGTACAGGTCCGGATGCGATTCGGGCTGGAGGATGTGTTCCAGCACCGATAATTTTGATTCTTCCTTGGTCTTAAAATTCTCCGGATCATCCAGCACCTCGCCATCGCGATTGCCCAAAATGTTCGTCGAATACCAGCCGTCCAGGCCCAGCATTCTCGCCTTTAGCCCTGGCGCGATTATGGTCTTCATCAGCGTCTGCCCGGTCTTGAAATCCTTGCCGCAGATGGGAACGCCGCTCTGCTCGGCAAGCTTTGTCAAGGCGGGAATATCGGCCGTCAAATTAGGCGCACCGTTGGCGAATGGAACGCCTGACCTGATCGCCGCATAGGCGTAGATCATCGATGGAGCGATAGCGGGATCGCTGTCATACAGGCCTTTCTCAAATGCCTCGATCGACTGGTGAACTTCCGATTCTTCCAAAAAGATCTCGGTCGAAGCGGCCCATACTATCACCAGCCGGTCACAGTTATTCTCGGTCTTAAAACGGGCAATGTCAGCAACGAGCTGCTCGGCCAATTCCATTTTGTTCTTGCCGGTTTTAACATTCTCGCCATGCAGGCGTTTTACATAATTCTGCTCGAACACGGCGGCCATCGGTTTGAGGCTGGCAAGCTGTTCCGAGACCTGATTGAGCAGATCCTTTTCAAGCACGCCGGCATTCATTGCCGCATCGAAAGCGTTGTCGGTGAAAATGTCCCAGGCGCCGAACACGATGTCGTCGAGATCTGCAAGCGGCACAAAATCCTTGATCTTCGGCGATCGGTGCTCGGTGCGTTTTCCGAGCCGTATCGTACCCATCTGCGTAAGGCTGCCGACAGGCTGCGCCAACCCCCGCTTTATGGCCTCAACGCCCGCGACGAACGTTGTGCTAACAGCGCCAAGGCCAACAAGAATTATGCCCAACTTCCCTGTCGCGGGAGCGATCTCAACACCTTTTTCGATCATAATGAATTTAGCCAAGCGCACCGCAGTCAACGCCATGCAAGCCGCGGCCGGATCTTCAGCGAACAACGGATGTTCCTTCGGAAAGAAAATGATAACTTTGGCGGTTGATTTAGGCAACCGGAATGGATTCGACTAAGATTTGAGGTTGACGCCTGAATGCTCAATTTTTCATGACCGAAGAACTCATCTCGCCATACGGCGGTAAACTTATCAACCTGATCGCGAACGAGAACGAGCGCATGGCGCTGTTTGATCACGCGTCCACGCTTCCCTCGGTCCAGCTGACCCGCCGACAAACCTGTGATCTCGAAATGCTGGCAACCGGAGCGTTTTCACCGCTGCGGACGTTTATGGGAAAGGCCGACTTTGAACGCGTGGCCGATGAGATGCGGCTTGCGGACGGAACGATCTTTCCTATCCCGATAACCTTGTCGGTCGAAACTCTGGCCGATATCGAGATCGGACGTTCCATCGCCCTGCGGGATGCAAAGAACGAGCTGCTCGCGATAATGGATGTTGAAGAGATCTATGAGTGGGACCGCGAACGCACCGCCGCAAATGTGTTTAGCACGGTCGACACGCGCCATCCGCTGGTTTCCGAAATGGCGCGGTGGGGCAGATTCAACCTGACCGGGCGGCTGCGGGTGTTGGGCCTGCCTGTGCATTACGATTTTAATGAATTGCGCATGACGCCGGCCGAGGTCCGTGAAAAGCTGGATGCGCTCGGACACGCAAATGTCGTCGCGTTTCAGACGCGAAATCCGATCCATCGGGCTCATGAACTGATGACCCAGCGTGCGCTCGAAATGATCGACGGCACCTTGCTGCTTCATCCCGTCGTCGGAATGACGAAGGAAGGCGACATAGACCATTACACACGTGTCCGAACGTACAAGGCCGTCGCCGAGCAGGCATATCCGGCCGGCCGCGTCGTGCTTTCGCTTCTGCCGCTTGCGATGCGAATGGCCGGGCCGCGCGAAGCCATTTTTCACGCTATCATCCGCCGCAATTTTGGTGCGAATCATCTTATCGTCGGCCGCGATCATGCAAGCCCCGGCATCGATTCTCGAGGGCAGCCGTTCTATCATCCGCTTGCCGCACAGGAACTAGCGAAAAAGCACAGCGCTGAGATCGGGATGAACATCATCGCCTTCGAAGAGTTTGCGTATTTGCCTAATGAAGACCGTTATGAAGAGGTGGGTAAGATCGCCGCTGGCAGCAAGACCTTGTCGCTGTCCGGCACTCAGATCCGCGAGAATTATCTCGGCA
>JADLDC010000400.1 GCA_020846885.1 Acidobacteriota bacterium
AAGATCTTGGTGCGGATTCGCTGGATCTTGTTGAACTTGTAATGCGTTTTGAAGAGGAGTTCGACATCGAGATCCCTGACGAAGACGCCGAGAAGATCCAGAGTGTTCGCGACGCCTACGCGTACGTCGAACAGCACAAAGGGTAACTTACGGTGGACAATGGGTAGTGGGCTATGAACCGGAGGGGTTTGTTGTCCATTGTCACTTTTCCATTATCCATTGACTTATGAAAAGACGCGTTGTAGTTACAGGCCTCGGGTTGGTAACGGCATGTGGTAACGATGTGCCGACGACGTGGGCTGGCATGTTGAACGGTGCGAATGGTGCGGACTATATCAAGAAGTTTGACACCGAGAAGTTTCCCGTTCAGTTCGCGTGCGAGGTAAAAGGCTTTGATCCGCTAAGCTTCCTGGACAAGAAGGAAGCTCGGCGGATGGGAGCTTTTACGCATTTTGCCTTGGCGGCCTCGGACGAGGCAATGAAAGACAGCGGCCTTGTGATCGACAGCTCGAACGCTGAAATGGTCGGAACGTATATCAGCTCCGGCATCGGTGATTTCTGGGCGATCGAACGCGAGCACGAAAAGCTGCTTAACTCCGGACCAGACCGCGTGTCACCATTCTTTATCGTTTCGGCGATCGTGAATCTGGCGGCAGGCAACGTGTCCATTCGGCACGGTGCCAAAGGCCCAAATTCCGCAACGGCAACGGCGTGTTCGGCCGGAGCACATGCTATCGGCGATAGTTTTCGCCTGATCGAACGCGGCGATGCGGACGCGATGATCTGCGGTGGAGCGGAAAGCGCCATAACGCCAATGTCGGTCGCGGGCTTTGCATCCATGCGGGCACTTTCGACACGCAACGATGATCCGAAGCACGCGTCGCGCCCGTTCGATGCTGAACGCGACGGGTTCGTCATTGGCGAAGGTTCGGGAATTTTGATCCTCGAAGAACTTGAGTTTGCAAAGGCCCGCGGGGCAAAGATCTACGCCGAGATCGTTGGCTACGGAATGAGTGGTGATGCGTTTCATGTCACCATGCCCGATGAGACCGGGTCCGGTGCTATTCGCGTCATGCAGCGGGCGATCAAGGACGCAGGCATTTCGCCCGAACAGATCGGGTATGTCAATGCACACGGGACATCGACCCCGTACAACGACAAGTTTGAGACAATGGCGATCAAGCAGGTCTTTGGCGACCATGCTAAAAACGCGCTGGCGGTCAGTTCTACGAAATCCATGACCGGCCATGCCCTCGGCGCCGCGGGCGGCATCGAGGCTGTCTTGTCGGTCCTGGCGATCCATGATAAAAAGCTGCCGCCGACGATCAATTATGAGTTTCCTGATCCCGAATGTGATCTGGATTACATCCCGAACACGGCCCGCGATGCTGAAGTAGAATATGCATTGTCGAACAGCTTCGGGTTTGGCGGCACTAATGCGTGCTTGATATTCAAGCGGTATGAAGGGTAACGTACGAATTAGCGAGGTTAGGTATGACGGGAGTTATAGAATTAGAAACAGTCAACGAGACGCCTGAAACCGATACCTGGATAATGCGTGTTCCTGACCACGTATGCGACCGCGAAGGATTTGTTCGCGGTACGCTGGTGAGTATGACCATTAAGGATGGTGGTATTCAATCAAGGTTTATTAAGCCGCCCTCTGAAAAGTTTCAGGAAACGAGCAAAATACTTTTCGAAAAGAACAGGAAGCTTTACGAAAGATTAAAACAGATAGGTGACTGATGTTTATTGCATAGACATTAATGAAGCAGTTTGGTCGCACTTCCAGTTGATGTGGTCGTGGGACGAAACATATTTTGGTATTGACCGAATTGAGCTGATTGAATCCGCACTGACTCGCCCTAAATTTGCAGCCCAATATCAGGATGCCGATCTTATTGAGCAGGCTGCCACCCTTTGTTATGGCTTAATTAAGAATCACCCATGGCGCGGCGGAAATAAGCGAACTGCCACTCATTTGATGGAACATTTTCTTTTGTTGAACGGAATTGAGCTTACTTACGATCTCGAAGAAATGTTACTTCTTGCTCTTTCGGTTGAAGCGGACGACTGTAAGGTTGGCGAGATAGCTCAATGGCTTCGAGGGCATATGAGTTGATATAAAAGAAAAACTTTTTGGCGATTAAGAAATACAAAGGATACCCAAAACGATGCTTTTACTTTATTGAACTAAAGTTTGTAGTTAGTTGTAAATAGCCGAATGAAAACTCGTTCAATTTGTGGCTATAGCCCTTTTCTATAGTATGAAGATAATTGTTCTAATGAAGCAGGTCGCGAATAAAGACGCGGTCTTGCGTATTTCCCCAGATGAAAAGTGGATCAATGAGGCGGATGTTGCCCAGCAGACGAACGAATCGGACGGTTACGCCCTCGAAGAAGCATTGCGGATGAAGGAAGCAAAGGGCGAAGGCGAGGTTATCGTTTGCTCGCTTGGGCCGCAGAGTGCGAAAACCGTTATCAAGGACGCGCTTGCCCGCGGAGCCGACCGGGCGATCCACGTAGTTGTTGACGATGCGAAATCGCTTTCCCCGTATCAGATAGCGTCCGCTATCGGCGATGCTATCCGCGAAGAAAACGCGGACCTTGTGTTCACCGGCCTTCAGTCGGACGATTCCAGTTTCGGGCAGACGGGTGTGATCCTGGCCGAACTGCTCGGCATTCCGCACGCTACCATCGTGATCGAGGTTGACCGATCAAAGCTTGACGGGACGGTCCGCCTAAAGCGCGAACTTGAGAGCGGCTGGTACCAATGGTTTACGTACCAAACGCCCGCTCTACTGACCATTCAATCCGGTATTTCGCAAATCCGCTACGCGTCGCTTAAAGGCATTATGGCCGCGAAGAAGAAAGAGATCAGAGATGTGGCGCCGGCGATAGCCGATCTTGCCGGGAAGCAAACCATACAGAAGGTCTATCTACCGCTGAAAACAAAGCAGACACAATTGCTGGGCAATGGCGACGCAAAGGCGGGGGCGGTCGAACTGGTCGAGAAGCTTAAGGCCGAAGTTAGGGTTATATAGTTGAGTTTCTCCGGTTGCGGTTGGAGGGCAGGCTATGTGCCCGCGGAGCCGCAAAGACGCAGAATAGTCGAAATAAGATCTATGATCCTGGTATTTATCGAACACAAAGATTGCGTTCTTAACAAGACATCGCTCGAAGCCATCGCGGCGGCACAGGCGATAGGAAAGGACCTTGGCCTGAAAGCAACGGCCGTCATACCCTGCGGATCCGGCGAGTGCCCGCTTGCTCAGGAGATCGCCGGTTACGATCTGGAAAAAGTGATCGTTGCGAAAAACGAGAAGCTTGGGACCTACACTCCCGACGGCTATGCCGATGCGTGGGAGCAGGTCATCAAAGCGACGAATCCTGAGTATGTTGTGATGTCGCATACCTACCAAGTGCGGGACTTCGCGCCGAAGGTAGCGGCACGTCTTGGACGTGAGGTCGTGGGCGACGTGATCCGCTATCGTGCGGAGGGCGGAAAACTTGTCCTTACCCGGCGTATCTTTCTTGGAAAACTTGACGCCGATGTTACAGTCGGCGGCGACGCTCCTTATTTTGTGACGTTCCAGTCAGGTGCGTTCCGCGGCGACAATGCGGCAAAGGGAAGCTCGGCGGTCGAATCGATGGATGTGGCGGTGGGCGAACTTCGCATGACCCCCGAAGAGCCGTTCCAGGAGGCAAAGGCCTCTGTCGATCTAACAAAAAGCGAGATCATCGTTGCGGTCGGCCGCGGGATCAAATCGCAGGAGAATATTGCAGTTGCCCAGCAATTGGCCGATGTTCTGGGTGCTGACCTTGCCGCCTCGCGGCCGATCTGCGATAACGAGTGGCTCCCGATCGACCGGCAGATAGGCTCATCCGGCCAAACCGTTGCCCCAAAGGTCTATATTGCTCTCGGCATCTCCGGCGCGATCCAGCACATTGTTGGAATGAAGAACGCCGGCACGATCGTCGCGATAAATAAGGACGCCGAGGCCCCTATCTTCGACATTGCCGATTACGGGATAGTCGGGGATCTGTTTGAGGCAGTGCCGGTCATGGTCGAAGAGATCAAGAAAGCGAAGGGTTAGGTAATTTCAGGGGAATCAGAAAAAGGCCTGGTTTCGAAATGATCGAGATCGGGCTTTTTTTCGCAAGTTTACCGGATCGCTGTACTGCTCGCTGCGTTCAACATCGCTTGTTTCGAATCCGCCACAAACTGTTTTTGAAGATATCTGGCGTATGGATACCCGAGCCTGGCCAAGGGATGGCTTGGCCGCGAGAACGAGTAAAGGTCGTAAAACACCTCGCCGGTAGTTCCGTCGAGTTCGACCATAAAGCGCTCTTCACCCGATTCGGCATGATCGGCAAGAGTACCGTAGGTAAAGCCGAATCGATTTGGTTCGTCGATCGTGTAAACGATCCGAGCGGCGTTCAGGCTATAAAAACCCAGATGCCGTGCCATCATCGCGACGTTGCGGCCTTCCTCGATCGGCGTATCCGGCCAACAGATGCCGCACCAGCCGAGGTCGAACATTTTCCAGCCTCTTACCGCTTGCTTGGCGTGCTCCCATGCCCGGTCGCCGTTGCCGATCAGGATGCGGTTATGATCGTAATATGAATAGGCTCCCGGCAATTCGCCTCGTGTCGCTCCGATGTCAGGGTAGGAAAAAGACAGCCGTGCGGCCGAATCGAGAAATTCATTTATCTGGGCCCTATCAGGTTTTGAGAAGTAGAACATAGTCGACTGGTCCGCGTGTAAATGTAACACGGAACGTACCGGACGGCCTTCTGCCGCTCAGAATGCCGCATTCGACAGGCTCGGTTTTCGGTCTCGGAATTAGGTTATTCGCAATATTTGTCTGTGATCTGGCGGAAATGGTATCCCATCGCGGCCAGCGTTAGGCCGTGGGCAAAATGCTCGGAGTGGTGACGGATCAGCCGGTAGAAATAACCCCAAAACTCCGTCCGTGAATTGTCCCGGATGCCAAGCGTGTATATGAGGTTCAAGAATGAACGAAGGTCATCACGCAGCCTGGACTGTCGCGGCTCGATCCGGTTTCGGCGAAAGCGTGAAAGACAATCCAGTGCCC
>JADLDC010000401.1 GCA_020846885.1 Acidobacteriota bacterium
CCCCCTTATGGCTCATCGTGTCCCGATCAACACGGGCAATGTTCAGATCGGGGAACTGTTTGCGAAGCATGGCCTCAAGCTGTTCCGTTCCGTGGCCGACGAAGTATATGAACTCGCCTTCGCAGAAAGGGCATTTGTTCGGGACCGGAGCATGAAAATCGCAGTAATGGCAGATCAACTTTTGGTCGCGTCGGTGATAGGTCAGCGTGATATCGCAATCCTTGCACGCCAGCCTTGCACCGCAGGAACGGCACAGGACGAACTGTGAAAAACCCCGGCGGTTGAGCAAAACGATCGATTGTTCACCGCGGGAGTGCGTCTCTTTGATCGTGTCGGACAACTGCGGCGAGATGACAATGTCCTTTCCCGCCTGGCGGAATACCTCGCGCATGTCTATCAGCTCTGCCTTCGCAAGAGGCCGATCACCGATGCGGTTCGGCAGCCGAAGATAAGTGTATTTGTCCCAGCGGGCGTTCTGAAAAGTTTCAAGCGAAGGCGTGGCGGAACCGAGCACGATGACCGCGTTCGCAAGATTTGCACGCATGACGGCGGTGTCGCGCGCGTTGTAGAACGGGGATTCGTGCTGACGATAGGACGTGTCGTGTTCTTCATCAACAATGAACAGGCCCGGGTCTTGAAGCGGTGCGAATACCGCCGAGCGTGTCCCGATAGCGACACGAGCATCGCCGCGGCGGATACGGCGCCATTGGTCAAAGCGTTCACCCGGGGACAAGTTAGAATGCAGAATTGCCACTTGATCGGCAAATGCCGATCTTAATCGACGTGAGAATATCGGTGTCAGGGCGATCTCAGGCACCAGCATCAGGGCCGACCTTCCGGCAAGCAGACACGCACGCATTGCACGAATATAAACTTCTGTCTTGCCGCTGCCGGTCACGCCGTGGAGTAGCAGGCCTTTATATTCAGAGGCATTGACCGCGGTCTCGATCTGAGAAAGAGCATCGGCCTGATCCTGGTTCAGGGCTAGGTCGGCGTTCTCCGGCAGCTGCAGATCGGCGAGCGGGTCGCGGAAGACCTCAGTCGTAAATACTTCCAGATCTCCGCGTTTTGCGAGTGTATTGATCGGCGAGGCCCCGCAATCGGCTCGTGCCAGCAGATCGACGAAAAGCATCTCTCCGCCGGCGAGAGCAATGGTTTCCAGAATTCGGCTTTGGACATCAGAGAGCGGTTTTCCATCGACAGGCGGTGACACGCCCAACCGCACCGCCTTTTGCTGTTTTGCTTTCACTTTTGCCGATGAGCTTCGAAAATAGGCATCGACCGCACCGGAAGCCAGCAGGCCGCGGATATATCGGCGGGCACGTGTTTCACCGAATTCCTTCTCGATTGTCTTCTGAGGCGTTTCGCCGCTTTCCGACAGAAAATGCAAAATGTCCGCGCGGGTGTTCATGCGGCCGGCGGCCATTTGCAAAAGCTCTTCGCGGCCGGCCTCATTGATGGAAAGAATGCGTTCGCTTGCTTTGTTGATCCCGGCGGGCAGGGAAGCCTTTAGCATTTCGCCCCAACTGGCGGCGTAATAATCAGCGGCCCATTGCGTAAGTGCAAGTATTTCCGGCGTGATCAGCGGCGTTTCGTCGAGCAGCTCGATCGCGTCCTTGATATCTTCTTCCTTTAGGCCAAGCTCCGGGTCGAGAGCATCGTGAAAGCCGACAACATAGCCAGTTAAATTGCGCTTTCCGAACGGAACAAGCACACGCGAGCCGGCGGCAATCGCCGAACGAAACCCGGTCGGGGCGGCGTAAGTAAACGTTCGCCGCAGGGGCAGCGGCAAGGCGACCTCGGCAAATCGGGCGGCGGGCTGGTTGGAGCTTATGGGTTCGATGTTTAGAATGATAACCTAACGGAACTTATCGCCAAAAGTGTTGTCTAACACTTTGGAAAAACGCAATGGACTCACTTCTCACAGACAAAAAGAAAGAGCCGAAGGGTATAAACTACGGACTTGTTATCGGAGTTGCCGTTGGCATTCTGCTGATCGGCGCGGCCGCGCTGTTGATCGCGTTGCAGCCGCCCGCCGAAGACCAGCGGGCAAAAATGCTTGAGGGAGCGTTTACCGAAAGCTCGCCTGAATTTGCGGCGATCTCAAAGGACATAATCATTGCGACCGACGATCGCACCATCGAATCGCCGAATGCTCTCGGAACTATATCAATGTTCATCGTCGGCAGTATCCGCAATAAAGGACCAAAGACGATAACGGCGATGGAAGTGAACGTTTCGGTCGTGGACCTGCAGAATAATGTGGTGAAAGAAAAACGGATCCTGCCGGTTCCGGTTCAGTTTCAACAGCTCGGGCCGAATGAGACGATCTCGCCGGTGACGGTGAGCCTGGAAGGCTTTGACCCAAAAGCCGAACGGGCGAATATCCGATGGAAGGTCACAGCGGTAAAGGTCGCGCCGTAGTGTTCAAATAATTCTCGATCTTCCCTCTGTGCCATTTGTGTCTTCCCTTTGTGCCCTCTGTGGTTAAGATCTTGTTCCAAACACAAAGGGCACAAAGGGAAGACACAAAGGGCACAAAGTTGGGCTAGGCAGTGCCCGTCTTTTCTACAAATAATTCTTCCAGTGACTGCCGAATGGGCTGAACGGAGAGCAGCTTGCCGCCGGACGCCCTTACAGCTTTGAGGGCCGCGTCTATCTCGGATTCCGAATCTACCTGAAGGCTGATGCCCGTGGGCTTTTCGCTTAATTCGGCACCGCTGGAGGCGGCGAACGAACTAAGGGCAACGGCGGAAATACCGGAGACGCTTATTTCAAATGCCTGCTGTTCGCTGCTTGCCAGAAGATCTTCGAGGCGGCCCGTTGCGGCAAGTTTTCCCCGGCGGAGTATGGCAACCCGTTCGCACAATGCTTCAACATCCGACAGGATGTGCGTGGACATAAAAACCGTGGTGCCGGAAGAACGCAGTTCGGCGATAAGTTCGCGTATCTCGCGACGGCCCATCGGGTCAAGGCCGCTCATCGGTTCGTCCAGAAAGACGATCTTCGGGTCATTGATCAGCGACTGCGCCAGCCCAACGCGCTGCAGCATTCCTTTCGAGTATTTGCGAAGCTGTTTGTTCCAATCCTTTTCGGCAAGTCCGACCTTGGTCAGAAGCTCTGCGGAGCGTTCCTTTCGCCGCCTGCTATCGAGGCCGAAGATCTCGCCAAAATAATTCATCAGTTCCGAAGCGGTCAGGTAATCGTAAAAGTACGGATTCTCCGGGCAATAGCCGATCTCACGGTGCATGGATACGTCCGCGATATCGCGGCCAAGTATGCGGGCCGTTCCCGATGTCGGAAACAGCAGGCCCATCAATATCTTGATCGTGGTCGTTTTGCCCGCGCCATTGCCGCCGAGAAAGCCGAAGATCTGGCCGGGTTCAACGCTGAGCGAAAGGCCGTCAAGCGCTCGGACGTTTTTCTTTTTCCAGAATCCGGTTTCGTAGTCCTTAGACAGATCTTGTATCTCGACGATATATTCCATTCGTTATTTGTTCGCACCCGCTTTGGGAAAGGAAGTGGAATGAACGCTGCATGCCGAACCGTCTAAAATATATGGTGCAAGTTGCGGGTCAACGATCTCGCCGGCCGCGGTTTGTTGAAACTGCGCTCCGCCCGCGAGTTTGACCGCGCCGAGTGCCGGCACGATATCTTTAAGACTTCGCACACACGAGCCGTTCTTTTCCTGATAATTGGCAAGTTTTGCGTTGATCGCCTCCATCTGCTCTTCCGCATCCAATTCATTCAAACGATACTCCGCATTGATGCGCGTTTGCTGGTCGCCGGAATCGCTCATTTGGCGGTACATTGCGCGGGCGGTTTCGCGGCTGCCGGCGTTGCTGGCCATGAACGCCGCCATTGCTTTCATAAAAGGCGGTGCATCCGGTTGCTCGGACCCGCGCTCATAAGCCGCGGCCGCCTCATCGTAACGGTGAAGCTTCCAGTAAATGAAACCGAGATATTGATAGAGCCGAAAGTTCTCAGGGTTATTCGCAATGCCTTTTTTCGTGAATTTTATCGCCGTCTCCGGATCGATGGCCGGAAGGACGGTCGCACCGTACGAATAGGCGGCCATAAAACCCGGATCGAGGTCCGTTGCGTTGTCCAGGTATGGATAAAGCAATCGCGGGTTCAGCGGGCGTAGATCATCGAGGCTGATCACCTGGTCAGCCGGGGCATTGACGAACTTGTCGCCAAGATATTGCAGCGACTGCATCCAGTAAACGTCCGCGATAAGTCCCTCGGCGCCGAATACGAAGCCTTTCAGACGTTTGCCTTCAAGCGAAAGATCGTCGTCAATGGCCGATCCCGGCACGGGCGTTCTGCTGGCCTCGGCGGCGTTCGATAGAAAGTAAACGGCACAAGATCCTATCAGCAAGGCGACGGCCAACATCACGCCGCTAAGGCGGACACGAGATCGATCGGCTTGCATTGCTTTGTTCATTTTCGGATCTACTTGAAATTTCGGCGGCTGAAAATAAAGTTGGCGATCGAGAGCAGAATGGCAATATAGACGATCGTATAACCGGTAATGGCCGCGACCGCCGCCGCATCAGGAAGCAGGCCGTATGCCGCCTGGGTCCGAAAGCCGTACAGTGAAAGATTCGGCATAACGTAATAGATCGTCCCGAAAACAGCCTTTGCCCCGGCGGACCCGAGTGCGGCGGCAAACTCGCGCAGCGACGAACTGAAATGTCCGATGACGAAAATAAAGAACGTGAATAGGGCAGACAGCGCGGGTGTCGAGAACGAAGAGAATGTGATCGCGACCGCCGTCAAAACGCAAAGCTCAAGAAAGACAAAAAACACCGCCGCCCAAACCGATGCCAACCGATCGCCGCCGCCGACGTAAAGAAGCGCGAGCGTCACGCCGATACCCATTACCGCCGTGTTGACCAGCAGCGTCAGGCAAAGGCCAAGATACTTTCCGATCAGGAACTGTGGCCTTGTTACCGGCTTTGCAAAGATCGCATAAACCGTGCGTTTTTCTATTTCTTTGGAAACCAGCCCGACGCCGACGAAGATCGCGATAAATGCTCCGAACAGCAGGATCGCATTCAGGCCGAGATTGATGATCGTGCGAACTTCCTGTCCGGCGGTCAGCTCGCCGAGGAATATCGCGGCGCCGGTCAGGAGCAGAACAAAGACGACCAGATTATAGAGAATACGGTCCCGCACCGCCTCGCGAAACGCGTTTTTGGCAATGACGAATATCTGCGAGAAATAATTGGTGTTTGAAGATCGCCGCATCGAGCAAGCAACGAAGGCGGGAACTGTGCCCAAAATATTTTACATTATTTCTTAGGGCGATTGAAACTAAGTGTGCCTGCCTCCTTTCTCTAACGCCGCTTTTGTTTCGTGGTCCAGGTTCTGGCTTCGCCAACACGAAAAAGGCACGAATCAAGAAACGAATAGGAAAAGAAGAAAAGGCCTACGGTTTTTCAGGCGTTGGGAATTTGAATTTCTCTACCGGAAATCGGATCTCACGTTCGGTGATAATTGCCCACATCGGGTTCTCGGGCTGCAGGTTATAGAGCACGTCAACGCCGTCGCCGCGACGTCCTGCTTCAGCGGCCGCCCTTGCCCCTTGCCCGATCAGAAGCCGCCATGTCACGGCCGCTTTTTTATCGAGCTCAGCCGCTTTTGCAAAATGCTCTTCCGCCGCGGATTGATGGCCAAGTTCGCTTTCTAACAAGGCAAGGCGCGTTTGCATAAAGACCGAGTATGGGAAGATATTTACTGCTTCGGCCGCGGTATCCCTTGCTTCCATACGTTTATCCGCCAAATACTGGGCCGTTATCAGATATGAATACGTCGTGACGTTATTGATACCTTTGTCCACCGCCAGCCGAAATTGGCGGGCCGAATTTTCGAAATCATGTTCGCCAAGCAGCCGCATTCCGTACGAGAAATGTGCCGATGCATTCGATGGATCGAACATCAGGGCCGAGTCGAATGTTCGAGCAGCGTCTATCACGTTTGGCGTTCGTTCACCGGCGTTCACCAAATACTGGCTCCAGCCGCGAGCGGAAAAGAACGCAAGAGCGGTGAGCGAAAGGATCAACATTACCGGCAGGCGAACAAGTTTCAGAGACGGGCCTGTTTCAGGTCCGCTATCAGATCTTCTCAGCAACAGCGCAGCCAGAAAGAAAAAGATAATTCCATTCTGGCCGAGGCGAAATGAGAACGAGCTAAACGCGGATGATGCGAGAAACGCGACGATACCGGCGAATGCGGCGATACGTGTGATCGAGTAGCGTTCATTCGCAGATCGCCTGATCAGCCCATAGCCGACGAACAGAATGTACATCAGCATCGCACCAAAAATGGCGAGGCCGATGATGCCGGATTCCGCTAATACCTGCAGATATTCATTGTGGGCGCGTTCTGGAAGGCCATCTTCGCCGTATGCCGCGATCGCCCGGTCGTCGGTATTCGCTGAATAGACGGCCCGATATTTGTTGTATTCCAACCCGAAGTTATCCGCACCAACTCCCGTAAACAAATTCTGTTTGGCCATTTCGAGCCCGACACCGATAAACTGGCGGCGAACATTTTGGCCGATCGAGTTCGATGCATCCGTTTCGGCGGCGGTGCTGAACCGGGTAAGTGCGCCCGCGCGATCAGCCGAGAGAACAGAAGGAAGCTGTGCGGAAAGCGTCACCGCGATAAACAGCCCGGCAAGGACGGCAGCTCGTTTTAACTCTAACCGTGAGCGGTCGAACAATATCGTAAGTCCCGCAAAAAGAGCAAGGCCGAGCAGCGATGCGATAACCGCGGTGCGGCTTTGCGAACACAGCACCTGAAGCCATAGCCCGGCCACAGCAGCGGCGGTGAGGGCGAAATTGCGCCCTTTCAGCCGCATCGCCAGTGAGACAAAAAGCGGTAGAAGAGCGGCGCTTATCTCCGCGTACCGTGCATAGCGGAAGCCAAAGGTTTGGTCGAGCGACGGGCGAAGAAAAAATTCAAGTGCACAAATTCCGCAATAGGCCAGTACGACGGCTCCGAGCACATAGAATGAACCGCGAAGGAGCCGCCGATCACTTACGACCGCGGCGGCAATGGCGAAAAAGATAAGATACAGCGACCAGAGAAGCGTGTGATGCACGACCGAAGCAAATGACCCGGCCCAGAGTGACGAGATTAAACCGATCGCGGTGAATGCCGCGATCAGAATGGAAAATCGCCGATCTGTCCGCATCATTGGCGCGCGAAAAGGGAAGCAGGACCTCTTTGCGAAAAGTACCGTCCCGACCAACGCGGCCGCATAAAGCGCAAGGGCCAGTTCCGCCCGCCATGGGTGGCCGGTCACAAACATCGGCAGCGGCATATTGACCAGCGGCACTATAATGACAAGCGGCCATACCGAGGCCAGGTAGTGTTGAATTGTGACTTTGACCGACTCCATGTTCTGGGCTATATGAAGGCGGATTCGGCGGATCAGGCGGATCAAATCGGATAGATCCGTAAGGATCCGCTAGATCCGCTTGACCCGCGTTCAAGAATACCTTGTCGCCTTAGACGTTTAGGTTAGTTGCGGATTTGAGAACGCATGCGGCCCGGGCGGGAAATGCAGAAAGGGCCGTCTGAATTATACCAGACGGCCCTTTCGGAAGTGAACAGGTTTTTAAGACTAGTTGCCGATGGCGGTCGTCGTACCCGTGTACGTGATAACGCCTGTTGCAGCAGCAACAGCACATCCGGCTGCCGCACCCGGAACAGCGTAGATCACGCCATCCGTGGCAACGCCAAACGAACGCGTACCTGTCGCCGTGATGCCGGTGGGCGTCGTCGGGTTAGCACAGGCACCAAAGGTTGCCGGGGCCGTAGCCGTACGATCCTGATCGCCAGCTGAGAAGTTGAATCCGCTCTTCTGCGGGGTCGCACCACCTAGCTGGACGTCAACAAGATTATTGTTGAACAGATCCGCGAGAGTACCAAAGTTACCGCCGCCATTGGTCGAGTTATATGTCATTTCCGCACCGTGAATGGTACGCAGGGACGAGATGGCCGAGCCTTCATTCGCCGAGCGGCGTGCCGCCAGCAGGTTCGGGATAGCGATTGCAGCAATGATGCCGATGATCACGACGACGATCAGCAATTCGATGAGTGAGAAACCTTTCTGATTTTTCATTTCTAATTCACAAGCTCCTAAAGTAAGTC
>JADLDC010000402.1 GCA_020846885.1 Acidobacteriota bacterium
AGGCGGCGGTGCTTCGCGGTTCGCGGAATCAGCGGAACAAGTCGGTCGTGGTCGCCCCGATCAATGGTGTCATTGCCGAGATCCCGTCAAAGGTAGGCACATTCGCCGTCGCGGGGCTTTCGACAACCGCCCTGCTGACAATTGCGGATATGTCGCAGGTCAATGTTGAGGTCAAGGTTGATGAGACCGAGATCGACAAAGTTGCCGTCGGCCAAAAGGCAAAGATCAAGGTCGATGCATTCGGCGATACCGAACTTGATGGCGAGGTGCTGCAGAAAACACCGCTCGCGGTCGGCAAATCGGCGACGTCGGGCGGACTTTCGACGAACATTAACGTCCAGGAAGCAAAGGAGTTTCGCGTCGTTATACGGCTGGTAAACCTGACCGAAGATATGCAGTCGTCACTTCGCCCGGGAATGAGTGCGACGGCCACCATCACGACAAAAACGGTTGAGAATGTATTGGCGGTGCCGCTCCAGGCGGTCGTCGAAAAGAAACCGGATGAGCCGCGCGGAGGAGCGAACACGACGACTCCGCCGAACGCACCCGAGCCGGCCGATAAGCCGAAACCGATCAAAGGCGTTTTCATTCTGGACGGCAACAAGGCCAAGTTCGTCCCTGTTGAAACCGGCATTACCGGCGAATCTGACATTCAGATCACCTCCGGGCTATCACCCGGGCAAGAGGTGATCACCGGGCCGAGCCGCGTGCTCAATACCCTCAAGGACGACACCGTTGTGAAGCGGCAGGAGAAGAAGGAAGGCGGCGGTCCGCCGAAGAGCTAAGTCGAGGGTGGGAGATGTACAAATTCATGGACGACGAGAACGGAGAGCGGCAGCCCGCGGCTACGGACACTGCCCAAACTGGAGAGGGCCTGATCCTGATGAAAAACATCTGGAAGACCTACCAGATGGGCGTCGAGGAACTGCATGCCCTGCGCGACGTTTCTTTCAGCGTCAATAAGGGTGAGTACCTTGCGATAATCGGGCCTTCGGGGTCAGGGAAATCGACCTTGATGAACCTGATCGGGTGTCTTGATTCGCCGACAAAGGGCGATTACTGGATCAACGGCAACCTTGTTTCGACGATGACCGACGATGAGCTGGCCCGGATAAGGAACAAGGAGATCGGCTTTGTTTTCCAGACTTTTAACCTTTTGGCCCGGGCAACGGCACTTCATAATGTGGAGCTGCCGCTGATATATGCCGGAATGGGATCGGGTGAAAGGTACGAAAAGGCACAGGCCGCGCTTGCTTCGGTAGAGCTTGGCGACCGCGTTGGACATAAGCCGAATGAGCTGTCGGGCGGCCAGCGGCAGCGTGTTGCGATCGCACGGGCATTGGTAAATCATCCTTCGATCCTGCTGGCGGATGAACCGACGGGAGCACTGGATTCAAAGACCAGCGTTGAGATCATGGCCCTCTTCGAAAAGCTCCACGCTGAGGGTAATACGATCATCATAGTTACGCATGAACATGAGGTCGCCGAACGGGCGCACCGCGTAATAACGATCCGTGATGGACGGATAGAGAACGACGAGAAGATCAAGTAGGTTGATCTTTACTCAACACTTCGCGGCCTTTCTGACTTGCCGATCTGCTTAGATCGATGGTCCGAAAGGCCGAAGTGGTTTCTTATGTCCAACTCTCACTGCCAGAGCCTTAGCCTGTACAAACTTGGTAACCCTACGCTGCTCGCGGTTTTTTTGATCAGTAGCTCGCATTTCAAAAGTGCGCAAATTCGGTGCCACGAACGGCGTTTCGGCTGCCGTTTTGAAGTCTGTTCGCGCAATAAACAATTGCAGGCATTTTGCGTATAAGTAACTGCATCTAATAGAATCCGGTAAGCGATGAATTTTTCCGAGACATTAAAACTTGCACTTTCAGCCATCTGGGCGCACAAGCTGAGGTCGTTTTTGACCTTGCTTGGGATGATAATTGGCGTTACGGCGTTTATGGTCGTATTCTCGGTACTTCAGGGATTTAACTCGTACATTGACGAAAAGATCGCGGGGATCGGGTCAAATACGTTTACGATCCAACGCTTTAATTTCGATGACTTCAAGGACAGCGACACCATCGCTGAAGCTCAGCGGCGAAATAAGGAGCTGACGCTTGATGACCTCGAATACATTCGTGCCCGCACGCAGATGATCAGTGCGATCGGTGCAAAGGCCGGCGGCAATGGGCGAACGATCAGGGCCGGAAGCAACTCGATGGAAGGCGTGACGGTTGATGGGGCCGAGCCGATAATTGGGGAGATCGAGAAGATCGACGTGCTAAAGGGACGATATTTCACCCAGGTTGAGAATACGAACGGCCTGCGGGTTGCGTTCATCGGGACCGATGTTGAGGACAAGCTATTTCCGCGCGGTGATTCGCTTGGCCAGGAGATAACCATCAGCGGGATCCCGTACCGTGTCATCGGCGTCCGGGTCGCAAAAGGTACGGTATTCGGGCGGCCCATGGATTCTTTCGTCCAGCTTCCGCTTAAGACGTTCGGGTCAAACTTCGGCGGCTTTCGCGGCAGCCGTTATCTGTATTTTGTGGGCACGTCGGCCTCGGATGAGACATTTGACGCCGCGGTTGACGAAGCAAGGACACTGATGCGTCTGCGCCGCCAGCTTGAACCCGGTGAAAAGGATACGTTCGGCATTGTCACACCCGATGCTATTTCAGGCCTTCGGGACAGTATTTTCGGTACAACATTTATTGTTATCCTTTTCGTGCCGACGATAGCTCTCGTGGTCGGAGCGATCGTCATTATGAACATAATGCTTGTTGCGGTGACCGAGCGAACGAAAGAGATCGGCATTCGCAAAAGCCTCGGTGCTCGTCAGGCCGATATTTTGAGGCAGTTTCTTTTTGAGGCGGGGACGCTATCGGCCATCGGCGGACTGATCGGGCTTATTCTTGCGGAGCTGATCGGCCTTGTCATCAGTCATTACCTTATCCCAACTGTTATCCCGTGGTACGCCGCCGTGATCGCAATAGGCGTTTCGGCCGCAGTCGGCGTCGCCGCCGGCTTGTTCCCGGCCTGGAAAGCGGCCCGACTTGATCCGATCGAGGCATTGAGGGCCGATTAGTATGATCAGATTATTGGGCAGCAGATTTTATGAGAACCTGATGATGGCGTTGGACACGCTGCGCGGAAATAAACTGCGCTCGTTTTTGACCATCTTCGGCGTCGTTGTCGGCGTTATCACGGTGATGCTCATATCGTCGATCATCAGCGGCATCAATGTAGCTGTCGAAAAGCAGGTCGAATCCTTCGGCACACGCTCGATCTTTCTATACAAATTCAACATTGGTTTCAGCACCGGCAGGCGGTCGCGCGAAGAACGGATGCGAAAGCCGCTGACGGTAGAAGATTCGGACGCGATCAAGAATCTGCCGTCGATAGAAACATCAGTCCCCTTCCTGGATGTTTCTAACAACTTTTGGGGCTCAAAGATACTCGTGACCGGCAGAAACGGCAAATCGTCGTCCGCTGTTCAGCTGCAGGGAACGCTTCCGGAGATAGAAAAAACAACAACTGAAGTACTTATGGCCGGCCGCTGGTTCTCGCAGTCGGAGAGTGACGAGAAGGCCAACGTCTGCCTGATCGGATCATCGGTCGTTGATACATATTTTCCATACACTGACCCGGTCGGTGAGGAGCTCGATATCGGCGGAACGCCGTTTCGCGTCATCGGCGTACTCGAAAAAAAAGAACAGCTTTTTGGCGGAGGCGGCGGGAATAACGACCAGAGCAATGTCATCTACATGCCGCTCGGCGCCGCCCTGAAACTTAAGCCGAACGAGGACGACCTTTTTATCCTTGCCGTTGCCCGCGAAGGGATGCTTGACCAGGCAAAGGACGATGTCGAAGACCTTCTTCGTGTTCGGCGCCGAGTGCCCTACGGCCAGCCAAACAATTTTTCGATGGAAACGGCCGCCAGCATCATCGAACAGTTCAAATCTATTACGGCCGGTGTGGCCGCCGCGATGATCGTGATCTCGTCGATCGGTTTGATGATCGGCGGTATCGGCGTAATGAACATCATGCTTGTCTCTGTGACCGAGCGGACGCGCGAGATCGGCATCCGCAAAGCGATCGGGGCACGACAAGGCGATATCTTGCTTCAATTCCTGATCGAGGCCGCAACGCTGACCGGTTTCGGCGGCCTGGTCGGATTGCTTATCGGCTGGCTGCTGACCCTTTTGGTGAAACTCGTTCTTCCATCCTACGTGCCGCTTTGGGCGCCGATCGCGGGATTCTTCGCCAGTGTCGGCATCGGACTCGTCTTCGGCCTCTGGCCTGCATGGAAGGCCGCCCGGCTTGACCCGATCGAGTCACTTCGATACGAGTGAGAGGTGCGTCCTCTGCGCCGTCAGCTGTTTGGCTGATCAGAGGACGCGGAGTTCAGTCGGTGGCCGCCAAGATATCAGTGGGCTTGGAATTTTCTTTTTGATCAACCGGGATTTCCTGTAAAGATCGCTCCCAGCAACCGGAAAAGCACGCCTATCACCGCGATGATTATCACGACTCCCCACGCAGAACCGGACGACAAACGATTAGTGATCCGCAAACCGATCGCGGCAAGTATCCAGCCCCAGATCATGAAAACGTCAACCGTAGCGATCAGGGTTGCCAAGATCGGGTGAGCCTTGCCGTCGATCAGCATACTTGGGTTGGCTTGTATAAGGCCGCGTTGGCTTGTCGCAAGATCGATCTCGTCCGCGGACTTGATCGCTAAGACAATGAAACTTCCCAGCATCGCCAGCACAGACGGCGGGATGGATGAATAGACCCAGACCGAAAGCGACTGCATGAAGGTTCCGCTGCCGCCAAAGGCTTTGGTCCCCAGAAAATAAAGCAGGCCGCCGATAAACATTGCTATCACAACAAACACCGGTATTGTATAACGGGTATAGCTTTGGATCTTCACCTGAAGGTCGATCGCATTTGCCTTGGCCTCAGGATCGAGCGCCTGGGTGCTGGGGTTCTTTTCCAACTGTTCCGCAATGAACCGCCGCATGCCCGCCTCACCGACTTTATACGAAATGCCAAAGGCATAAGCTGTCACCAACAGGGCAATGATGATCATGCCCAAGATCCATCGCGGCTTTCGACGAAGGTCTTCGAATGTGCGGCCGGGTTCAAAAAAGATGTTCACGAGGCTCCCCGCCTCAGACATCTCAGCGGCAGGCGAAGGCGGGGCCTGATGGCCCACGTCGTACGTTTCTGGCATTATTCATTCCTCCTGTAGGCTCCCGCAGAAGACGGGTGCAAAAAAAACAATAGATTCTTGTTCTGGATGATTTCCGAGTTTTGTACGAATAATAACCGATTTCGTTTCAAGAAAATACCTGCCACACTCAAATCGTCAGATCACTCTGCCCGGATGCACGCGGCAAAATGCCCGGGCCTTAGTTCGCGTAGTTCGGGTACGACTTTCGAACACTCTTCAATTGCGATCGGGCAGCGGGTCCGGAACCGGCAGCCCGACGGCGGGTCTATTGGAGTTGGGACATCGCCGGTAAGCACCGTCCGCTCGCGCTTTCGCTTTGGATCGGGTACTGGAATGGCCGAAAGGAGGGCCTGTGTATATGGGTGCAGCGGCTCGCTGTACAGGTCGCGGGCATCGGCTATTTCGACGATCTTGCCCAGATACATCACCGCGACCCTGGTCGAGATATGCTCCACGACCGCAAGTCCGTGCGAAATGAACAAATAGGTCAAACCAAACTCTGCCTGAAGGTCCTGGAGCAGATTAACGACCTGTGCCTGAACTGACACATCAAGTGCAGATACCGGTTCGTCGCAAATGATCAACTTCGGGTTAAGCGCCAATGCACGAGCGATGCCGATGCGCTGCCGCTGGCCGCCGGAAAATTCATGCGGATAGCGAAGCATGTATCTCGGGTCAAGGCCTACTTTTGCCAGCAGGTCCGCGACGCGTTCCTTTCGTTCCTGCTTTGTGCCGATTCCGTGTATCTTCAGCGGCTCCGAAACGATCGACAAGATACTGTGCCGGGGATTCAGACTGGCGTACGGATCCTGAAAGATGATCTGCATCTCGCGGCGGAGGTCCCGCATTTCGCCGGCGGGCAGTTTTGTGATCTCCTTGCCGTCAAACCAGATCTCGCCGCTTGTCGGTTCATGCAGCCGAATTAGACAACGTCCGACCGTCGATTTTCCGCAGCCCGATTCGCCCACAAGGCCAAGCGTTTCGCCCTGCAGGATCGAAAAGGAAATACCGTCAACCGCGCGGACAACATCATCGCTGTTCTCGATCGGAAAGTATTTCACCAGATCGCGTACCTCGAGAAGTTCCGCCGGCGAATGAGTTGGTTGCGCAAATGCCATCAGAAAAAGTGCAAGCTGTCCGAGCCGGAAACAATTAGATCTACTAGCCTTTCGCCTTCTTTTCGTGCACTTTTCGTGTCTTCATTTCGTGGATTTCGTGGTAACGGTAGAAAATCCCGACCACGAAATCCACGAAATGAAGACACGAAAATAATCAGAAACCCTGCTCATGTGCGGGCCTCGGCATCTAAGAGAGATGCATGGACCGGCTGCGGGCTCGACTCTTTATCAAACAATAGACACCTGACCTCGGCTATGTCATCAACATCGTACAACGCTATCGGGTGCTGTGAACATTCCGGCATTCGATAAACGCATCGAGGCTCGAAATGACATCCCGGAGGTAGATCGGTGGGGCTAGGAACGGTGCCTTCGATCGTCTGGAGCCTTTCACCCTTCTCCTCTTCCGACGCGGACAATTTCGGAACAGAAGCGAGAAGCCCTCGTGTGTACGGGTGTTTCGGATCGTCAAACATCGTCTCGACACCCGACTGTTCGACGATCTTGCCGGTGTACATCACACAAACGCGGTCCGCGGTTTCGGCTACAACGCCTAGATCGTGGGTTATCAGCAGCACGGCCAAGTTCCGCGTCCGGCGAAGTTCGTCCAGCAGCTCAAGGATCTGGGCCTGAATCGTTACATCCAGGGCCGTTGTCGGCTCATCCGCTATCAGCAGTTCAGGGTCGCACGCCAGCGCCATTGCGATCATCACACGCTGCCGCATTCCGCCGGAAAGCTGGTGCGGATAATCCCGGGCCCGCCTTTCAGCGGCCGGGATCGCGACCTCCTTCATTGCTTCTACGGTCGCCGCCCAGGCAGCCTTTTTATCAAGTTTTCGATGGAGCCGCAACGCCTCAGCTATTTGCTCGCCGACCGTATACACCGGATTGAGCGAGGTCATCGGGTCCTGAAAGATCATGGCTATATCGTTGCCTCTGATCTCTCGCATCCGTTTTTCGGGGGCCAAGGTCAACTCCTCACCCTTAAACCTGATCGAACCTCCGCTGATCTGACCCGGCGGATAAATAAGGCGCATGATAGATAATGCGGTGATCGATTTACCGCAGCCTGATTCGCCCACAAGGCCGACAAATTCGCCCCTTCGGATAGTGAAGCTAACGTCATCGACGGCCCTTACAAGGCCCGCGCGCGTCGCAAAGGTCGTTCTCAGGCCTGAAATTTCTAGCAAGTTATCCATCAAAGCGAGAAGTCGAAACAAGAGCCGGTGAAATGCGGGCTTTCAGGTTCAACGGCAGTATGCTTACACGGCACGGCACGCATGAAACCAATGCCCCGCTATTGCGAAGCAACTAAATCCGTCGCATTTTCCTCAAAGGAATGTTATCATTTTTCGACGATCTTGACCTTTTCTGCAGTTTGATTCAGGGAGACCTTTCATAGTGAGAAATCATTCAGCCTTACTTTCGGTCGTTTTAGCACTTTTCATCTCATCAACGGTATTCGGGCAGGGCCAAGGGGTTTCAAAGAATATTCCGTCGGCGTCCGTCACTTCTTCCAATACAGGAAAGGCAGTAACCGCGGAGAATATAGAACGCGATGTCGCTGAGGCCCTTTCAGTGATCGAAACGAACCATGTTGTCGGCAAAAAGATAGACTACAACGAGATCTTCAAGTCGTCGATCGACGGGATGCTGCACACGTTGGACCCGCATTCGAATTACTTCGACGCAAAAGAGTTCGAACAGTTCAAAACGGACCAGAGTTCAAGATATTACGGGATCGGTGCGACCATAGGCGATCTGAGCGATCCGAGCGGTAAGGTCATAGCCACGTACATCCGGGCTACATTCGATAATGCTCCCGCGAATCGTGCCGGATTGCGCTTCGGGGACAAGATCGTGCAGATAAACGGCGTTTCGGTCCTTGGTAAGCCATTTTCTGAGGTCCGCGACCTTTTGCGCGGCCCCCGCGGGACAAAAGCGAGCCTCGTTGTCGAACGCAACGGAACTGGAAAACGTGAAGCGGTTGAGATCATCCGCGATGCGGTCCCGCAGCCGTCGATCTCAGAAGCTTATATGATCAGGCCCGGAGTGGGATATATCGCCATGAGCGGCGGCTTCAATCAGACGACATACGCCGAGTTCGTCGAGGCGATGCGCCGCCTTAAGGCGAGCGGAATGAAGCAACTGGTCCTCGACCTGAAGAACAACGGCGGCGGCCTGGTCGGACAGGCCTACAGGGTTGCGAATACATTTCTTTCGGCGGGGCAGACCGTTTTTACGCAAAGCGGCCGGCTTGACGGTGTAACTGTTCCCTACAAAGCGGATAACCCCGCGCCGGAAACGCTGCCTGTGGTCGTTCTGGTCAACCGCAACTCGGCGTCGGCAACCGAGATCCTTGCCGGGGCCCTGCAGGACCATGACCGCGCCCTGATCGTCGGGGAAACGACCTTCGGCAAGGGCCTGGTACAGAATCCGTTCGTCCTCGATTATGGGTCGATGCTGCTGCTGACCATTGCAAAATACGAAACACCCGCGGGCCGTTTGATCCAGCGCGACTATTCGAATGGCGATCTTTACGACTATTACACCAATGGCGGCATCGGTTCGAATGACGGCGAGAGCGAGGGCACGCCGAAAGGCCCCGAATCTAAGACCGACGCCGGCCGGCCCGTTTACAGCGGCGGCGGGATAACGCCGGATGTACATATCAAACCGGATACGATAACGACAGAACGCTTTCGGTTTCAGCAGAAACTCAACAATCCGATCTTTGCATTTGCGTTAGATCTTGCTTACGGCCGGATAAAGGGGTTTGAACAATACAAGATCGATAAACCGATCGTTTTCAATTACGACATAAACGCGAAGGATTTTCCGATGACCGAGGAACTCTTTCAAAAGTTCAAGACGTTCGCGGTCGAAAAGTATAAATATACGCCGGTGCAGATCGAAAAGGAACGTGAATTCGTCGAAAGGATATTGAGGTCCGAGCTGGTTTCGGCGGCGTATGGCACGGAAACCTCGCTTCAGGTCTCGAACGAATACGATAATCAGCTTCTTAAGGCAATTCAGCTTATGCCGCAGGCAAAGCAGCTTGCGATGGAAGGCGCAAAGGCACGGGCAACAGCACGTGTCCGGGCCGTGACGAATAAATAGGCCCATTCCAGGCCGCGAAGGCAGAGGTGTCACGGACGTCAGAATACAGGACGTCCATGGCACCTTATTTTTTGGTCAGATCGATGATACGTCATTCCGGACTTTCACGCGTTTACAAGTGTGGCCCGGACAGGCTCCGGAAACATCACGGAAAAACTGGAACCGGCGGCGAAATGTGCATTTCAACAAAGTATCCGCCATACCGAATCAGGGCGATTTACATCGCCAATGGTCGATTTGAAGGTTTCAAACGACAAAGGGGACGCTCGGAAGGCGGGGAAGGACGGCGAAAGTCGTCCTTTTTTCTCATCAGTTTGGGGAAAGATCCGAGCCAGGGCTCGGTCATCCCTTGGGATCCATCCGAATTTCAGTGTGTTTTGGTTTTGTTCGCGCGGCTTGTGGCAATGGAGCTAACGAATGGAGTACGATCTGCCCGGAACAAGCACCTAGATCCGAAAGGCCGGACCGCATTTTGTAGAAGCATCACGATCTCTTACATCGCTATGGGCTAGCGAAGCTTGGCCAAAAGGCCTGTAAAGGCGGATTCGCCGTTGAGATTCGACAGACGCGGATCAGCCGCAAGAAAATTAAAGGAGTGTCCTCGGGCTGATTCCGCCCTGGCCAGCCATTCAATAGCTTTGGCCGGATCTCCTATGGCATTGTAGGCAAGAGCTATTTCATAAGCGAACGCGGACGGGTTATCTGTGACCGACCGGTCCTGGAGCGCTTCGTCAAGTTTGCCGCGTGCATCCTGCTTGCCGCCTTCCAGCGCCATGACCTGTGCTTGGATCACCTTCCACCCCGGGTCATTCATACTGCCGCCGGACAGTTCGATCTCTTTTGCCAACGCCGCCTCGGCTTCGCTTTTCTTGCCCATCGCCGAATATGTCCATCGCTTGACCTTGTATGCCGGGACTGACCTTTCGTCAATGGCAAGTGCAGCATCGGCTTCAGCAAGTGCCTGCTCTAAATTTCCACCGTGAAAATGGACAACGCCGGCGGCGGCGCGGATGGCGGCCGCGTTCGGGTCAAGGCGTTTTGCGATTTCGATTTCAGTTTCAGCATCCACCTTTTCGCCTTTTGCGGCGAGGGTCAGCGCAAACCAATGATGGGCCGGGGCATACGATGGATTGACCTGGATCGAACGTCGAAACTCAAGCTCGGAACCGGGGCGGTCGCGGTCGTGAAAGAACTTGATATAGGCGAGCGTGGCATGGGCCTCGGCGAGGTCCGGATCGATGTCAAGGGCCCGTGCGGCGTATCGCTTTGCCTGCGGATATGAATCCGGCGGCGGTTCTATGGAATATAGGTTAAGCAGCGAGAGCACGTCGGCCAGGCCTACGTAGGCAAGAGCAAAGTTCTCGTCCTCTTTGAGCGCCCGCGAAAAACTTGCCGCGGCCGCATTCAGTCCGCTTAGCGAACGCCCGGTCATCTCTGATCGCCCTTGCAGATATAGATCGTAGGCGGCCGCATCTTCAGTATAGCTCCGTTCGACCTGCTGGCGTTCTATCGGCAGCGGGTCTATAGCGAGAGCTGTCCACACACGCTCAGCGAGTTTGGTTTGAATTCGGAAGAGATTTCCGTCCGCGGCCGAGAAGTTCTCGCTGAACAGCGCATTTCCGTTGCGGGCATCGATCAGCTCAGCCTTCAGCGTCGCCGCCGGGCCGGTCCGTTGAATGGTACCGCGAACAACATAGGCGATTCCGAGCCGACTATCGAGGGCCGCGGGATCGATTCCCGTAAGCGAACGGCCGGTATTTGATGAGATGACCTGCAGGCTTTTGATATTCCCGAGCTTGTTCGTTAACGCGTCCGCAAGGCCCACACCGAGCTCGGATGTGCCCTTATCGCTGCCAGTGAACGGCAATACAACAATGCCTGATGACGCGATCCGGGCAGGAGCGGCGACAGGGAAATAAGTGAGTCGATACCAGCTTATTCCCAGTACCACAACGCTGATAAGCAGAACGGCCGCTATCGCAAAGGCGGCAACTGTCAGAACTCCCGGCCGGCGGCGAGATGGCTCGTGAGTACTTTCGCTGGTCACGGGCCCGGTATCAATGACCAGTGTCGTCAGGTCGTGCACGCCCTGGCCGTTCCCGATCGGGGCAGCGGATGCCGCAAAGCTGTTAAAGAACGGCCTGTACCCTGTGGTCTCGAGTACCGTTTCGAATCGTGGATCACCGCGAACAATATCGAAGACCGGTTCGACACCCATCCAGTTGAGCCATGATTCGCGCATTTCCGCCGATCGTTGGAGATGGTGAATCGCTTTCTCGTTATCTTTCAAATAGCAATAGGCAAGCGCAAGGAGATAGGATGACACATGCCTGTCCGACGAGAGCCCTTCAAGATGTCGGAGCTTTTTATATGCGATCTCACCCTGGCCGTCTGCGGCATAGCATTCTGCTTCGGACAACAGAGAAAAGATGCTTCCGTCCATCAGGTCCGATGCCCTTGAATTTTCGCGCAGGGCCGCCTTCGTTTCGCCTTGAAAGCGAAGTACCTTGCTCAGGCCATAGTAGCCGAAACTGTAGGCCGGAAAATCCTCGATGACCTGGCGGTAAGCGGCTGCGGCCTCGTCAAGGCGGCGTGAGAAGTACAGTCCCCAGGCGACGTTGTGATGATTAAAAGGCGTCAAAGGGTCGATCTCGACGCTGCGGCGGGCATACTGCAGCCCTTCGTCAAACCGCCCTTCAGTGTACATTACTATCGAGTACCAGACATACGCGTTCGCATTGCTCGGATTCAGCTCGATCGCCCGGGCCAGATGATGCTCCGCTCGCGACCATTCGTAGTTGCCGGCGTGCAGCGAGAAGCCGAGGCTTGCGTGTGCTTCAGAAAGATTGGCATCGAGTTCGACAGCTTTCTTTGCCGCTTCGATCGCGGGCGGGAAACACTCGCTGGGCGGAAGGACACCGAGTATGCCCAGCCAGTTGTAATAGTCGGCAATGCCGGCGTAAGCATGTGCGTAGCCAGGGTCGGCGGAGATAGCCTTGTGAAAGTTCACGAACGCCTTGGCAAAACTCTCTTCGGTAAACGAGTTAAAGTAGTACCTTCCCCGCAGATAGTGTTCGAACGCCTCGGGATTTTCCGTGCCACGCTTAATGAACTGGTCCCGCTCGTTGCTGGTCAGCTGCGGCAAAAGTCCCTCAACGACCTTTGTTGACAACTTGTCTTCGAGCGAAAATACATCGGCTATGACCTCGTCGATAGTGGTGGCCCATACCGCGGCGTTCTCAGCGACATTCAGGAGCTGGACCGTTACACGGACGCGTTCGTTAGCCTTTTTTACGCTTCCGTTGAGGATGAAATCCACGTTCAGCTCGCGTCCGGCGCGGAGCGGATCAGCCGGATCGTCACCGAATGCCGTAATAGAACTTGTCGGCCGGACAACGAACCGTTTGACCTTGCTTAGTCGTGTGATCAACGCGTCCGCAAGGCCGACGCCAAGAAACCGGTCATCTGTGTCTTCGCCCGATCCAAGATTCAGAAAGGAGAAAGGAAGCACCGCGAGCGAACTTGTATTTACCGAGGACCTCAAATACCGGCCTGAAGCCAGTGGCCCGCGAGCTGAGTATTTCGGGGCCGCGACCTTTGCTCCCTGCAGAAATCGTGAAATATCGCGCGAAAACTCAGCCACGGAGGCGTAGCGTCGCTCCGGTTCTTTGCTCAGCGCCTTCATCACGATATTATCGAGGCCGCCAACGAGGGCAGACGCGAGAGCGTCGGGATTCGTCCGCCTGGCCTCAAACAGATCGATATCGGCTTTCGCATAAGCCGGAAGGAGCGTCGTCGCATCGTCGATCATCCGGCTTGGCGGCTTTGGCATCGTATTGCAGATCACATAAGACACTTCGTGAAGGGCGCGGCCCGAGAAGTTGTACGGCCTGTGGCCTGTCAAAAGCTCATACAGCAAAATGCCAAGTGAGTAAATATCGCTTGCGGGCGTTACGTCCTGTCCCTGCACCTGTTCGGGGCTGGCATAATCGGGCGTCATCATCCGCAGCATCGAGCCGGTCGGGTTGACCGATTCGTGGATAAGGTCAGGATCGAGTATCTTCGCGATGCCGAAATCGAGCAGCTTAGGCGATCCGTTGCGGTTGATGAGAATATTGCTCGGCTTTATATCGCGATGGACGACCTGCCGGCCGTGAGCGTATTCCAGGGCCGAACTCACCTTTTGAAACAGTTTCAGCCTTTCGTGCAGGTCGAGGCGATTTGCATCCGCATAGGAATAGAGCGTTTTCCCTTCAACGAACTCCATTACAAAGTACGGAACACCTTCGCCAGTCGTCCCTCCATCAAGCAGACGTGCGATGAACGGATGCTCGAACGAGGCAAGTATCTGGCGCTCGTGGCGAAAGCGGCGGATTATGAAGTCTGAGTCCATTCCGCGTTTGATCAGCTTTATCGCAACGCGTTGTTGAAACTCGCCGTCGGCACGTTCGGCCAAATATACGGCGCCCATACCGCCGCGTCCGACCTCGGCCGTCAAACGGTACGCGCCGATCATGCGGCCGAGATAATTATCTCTTTCCTCACCGTTGAACGAATTTTCAACCGAATCCGATATCTCCTTTTTCGCGTTCGTGTTCAGGAAGGAACTGTCGGTCCAAACAGGAGATTCGATAAATTCGTCGGCCGATTCATCAGAAGCAAGCAGCCGTTCGATCTCAAGGCGCAGTTCGGTGTCAGTGCCGCATTCGGCGCTGACGAAACTGCTCCGTTCGTGTTTGGGAAGATCGACCGCAGCTTGAAATACAGCTTCGATCTTCTGCCAGCGTTCAGGGGACATCGGGATGATTTTACAACGGATCTGGGCTCGACAGCCAATGATTTCAGTTTCGTCGTCCGCCTAAGGGCTTATTCGCATGACTGTTGTTTCGCGCCGGTTGATCTTTATTCATTGTTTTCACCGTTGCGAAGCCGTGGACCATGGATGTTTAATCTTGTTGACCGGGAAATCGATACTAAAGTACAATATTTACAAGGATCGCCCCGGTCCTGCCCCACATGCCTGCCCGACCATTTAAAATAAGCCTTGTTCATTTGGTGATCTTTACCCTGCTTTTGGTGGGGCTGGTCCCGCTGGTGCTGACCGGATGGTCGCTTTCAGGCCGGAGCGCGAGCGAACTTCGAGCGGTCGAGAACCGGTATCAGATCCAACTCGTACAGGAAAAGGCACGCCAGATCGAAATGTTCGGGCAAAAATACGGAGGGCTTGTAAAGGGCCTCGCGAACGCCTTTGAGCTCTCGAACAGCATCGAATTGCTTTCCTCGCCGCAGACCGAAAGCAAATTAAGCCAAACACTTCAGAACGACGGCAATCTTCTAGGGCTGTACGTAAAGCCGGTCGGTGCCGAAGCTTTGTCGCTTTACAGGCCCGGTGCGATCGGCAAAGCCGAATTGGAATCGATCGCGGCCGAGGCACTCGAAGCATCCGGTACGGACGACCTCTTCATGGGCCAGCCGCGACGGACCGGCACAAGTGGCGATTCGGTCATCTCGATGGTCTCGCACGTCAATGTCGATAACCGATCAGTAGCTTCTGTCGTTGCTGTCGTTTCGCTTCGGGATATCGCGCGAAGCGTTGTCGGCAGCAGCGATCAATCCGAAGAAGAGCTTTGGACAGGCGGGCTTCCGATCATTTTCGTGGTGAATCAAGCGGGAAAAGCGATATTCCATCCCGACCCAAAATTGGTTGATTCACAAAAGACGCTGACCGACCTGAAGATCGTGAACGAATGGCAGCAGTCCAACAGGCAGATCCAGTCCGGCCTTGTACCGTTCAAGGCAGAATTCGGCGGGAATTCATACGACATGATCGGGGCCTACTCGACTGTTAGCTTTGGCCCGGCTACGACGTTTGGCGTTATTACAATGCAGGACGAACGCAAGGCCCTGG
>JADLDC010000403.1 GCA_020846885.1 Acidobacteriota bacterium
GAGGTGGTTCTGACAGAGGAACCCACCCGCTAACGCAGGGTGGTACTGACCAAACCAAATCTCAAGAACCCACCCGCTCACGCAGGGTGGTACTGACAGAGGAACCCACCCGCTCACGCGAGGTGGTACTGACAGAGGAACACACCCGCTAACGCGAGGTGGTACTGACTTTTTAGCTGAACTGCTGGCGAAAGGCGTCAAATTCTTCACGCAGAGTCCGCAAATCATCGGACAATCGCTTTACCTCCGCTTCCAACTCAGATGCCTTTTCTGAGGAGCCCGCACCCGATTCTGCCGCATGTGGCCGTGCCGGCGGGCTTTCTATATTCACCTCACCCGACAGCAGATGCGCATACCGGGCTTCTTTCTGCCCCGCTTGCCTCTCCAGCCGGACGACGAGCGGTTCACTTCGTCCCGCCAATTCTTCAAGCGTTTCCTGGACCTCCTGCAAACTTGAAAACTCGTGCAGCCTGTCGGAGCGGCCGCGCAGTTCGCCAACGGTTTGCGGGCCGCGAAGCAATAGCAGAGCGATCAACGCCACGCCGGAGGGCTCAAGTTCATAGACATTCGGCAGCATGTGTTTGTATTTCACGGTGCGGCTGCCGCTGCCATAGAAAAGATAGACAAGATTCTTATCGCGCAGGTTATCGACCGCGGCTAGAATTGCCGATTCGTCCAGCGACATTACCGGATCGCGATTGCTTTTCTGATTGCAGGCGGCGGTAAGGGCGTTTAACGTCAAGGGATAATACTCAGGCGTCGTCAACTGCTTTTCGACAAGGCTGCCGAGGATGCGTGCTTCGGTTTCGGTTATTGATGTAGGCATTATTCAAAGGTCGCGGACATTTAAAGGATAATACATTTTCGCGTTTCAGTTCAGTTGACTACAATCGCAGATGTGGAAATATTTGTCGCACGGACAGATAATGAGATCGAACATGCGCTGGCGCGTATCCGCAATGCAGATGCGCTCGGCTGCGATACCGAAACATCCGGCCTGAGCGCGAAATACGGCCGGCTTTTTTCAATTCAATTTTCAGACGGCGATTTCAATGTGCTGGTACCTCTCAGCGAAGGTGTCAGCATCGGCACTTATGCGGAAATTCTTGCTGATGAACGTATCGTGAAGATCTTTCACAACGCTAAATTCGATCTCGATTTCCTTCGTGAAGCAGGTGTTAAGGTCCACAACGTCTTTGACACGATGATCGCCGAAAAGGTGTTGACCCGCGGGGCGAACCAATCAGCATCGCTTGCCGAAACGCTTTATCGCTATTTCGCCGTCGATCTCGATAAATCGCAGCGAGCAAAATTCAACCGCAAATGGGACGGAATTTGGACCGAAGAACTGGTCAATTATGCCCTTTCGGATGTGGTTTACTTACCGGGCCTTATGAACGAACAGAAAAAATGGCTCGACCGGCTTGGCCTGGCTGAGGAATTTTCGGTTCAAAATTCGCGTATCACGTAAGTTCAAAATGCTGTCCTTTGAGACAGATTCTCCGCGGTCCGCAAGTGATGATGTTCCGCATGGTAGATGGTGAAATAGAACATCTCGCGGAGTGTCAGCTTGCCTATCAACGGATGAGGCAGCATAAGCTTATCGAGCGCCGGTTCGTCCATCATTTCGATCTCTGAGCAAAGCTTTTCTAAGTGCGAACGAAGCTCGTTCAGCAACTCATCGCGTTGACCAAAAGTGATGGCCTCCGGCGTGAACCTCGGTGAAGCTTTTCCTCCGGCAGCAAGTTTGTCCTGGTATCGGGCGACAAGCTCGTCGTAGCTTGCCGTGATATGATCGGCAGCTCCAAACATTGTTTTGAGCACGAGCGCAGGCATTTTCAGCGCGTCGTTGAGCGGGGCAAGCGAACGGCAAAGATGATCGGTTTGCTGGCCCGCCGTCCATTTTTCGCCGCCGAGCGAGAAGGTAAAGTCTTTCTCCGGCATACTCGCGACAAGATCGGCGAACTTGCCATAATTGGCCCGCAGTCGGTCTATGATCTCAAATCTATCCATAAACTTGATTCACCATCGATGATAGGCCGGGTGGCCTTCTTCGACCGCTACGAAGGTTCCGCGGCAGGTGGCGCAGATCTTGTCGTTCGCGATCAGTTCGGCCTCGACGACGGCTTTTTTTAATGTGCCTTCGACCACTCTTGCCTTGAGATGGATCGTTGCATCGGACGGCGTCGGACGGAGCAATTTTACGTGAAATTCGGCGGTGACGGTGCAGTCGGGCTTGTCCTTGTTGTTGGTTTTCATCAGGTAATAAGCCGCCGTCCAGTTTGAATGGCAATCGAGCAGCGCGCCGATTATTCCGCCGTTCAGCATTCCCGGAAACGCCTGATGATGAGGCTCGGCATGCCACTCGGCCACGACCTCGCCATTTTCCGGATAGCTCTTAATATGCAGCCCCTTCTCATTTGCCGGCCCACAGCCGAAACAGATGCTGTTTGGTGAGTATTTGTCCTGAAGTGATATTTCTGACATTGTTTGCTGGTTCCAACTTTACATATGGAAATTTATATGTAAAGTTAAGCCAGTTTCTTTACATATAGATTATTATCTGAAGAGTTACCTATGGGCGAGCAACCCTTCATTGCCGGCACTTACAGTCAACAATATCAGTACAAAAGCTTTCTTCCAAGCTCCCTTAACAAATCGGCAATTGCCTGGCACAACCTTGGCCTTGATTTGTTGTTAGAAGATGCGACGCGCCTGCTAGGCGAGCTTAATGCCTATTCACATCTCGTGCCGGATGTCGATTTTTTTATTCGGATGCATATCTATAAAGAGGCAACCGCATCAAGCCGGATCGAAGGCACGCAAACCAAGTTCGATGAAGCATTGCTTGATATTGAGGAGATCGCCCCTGAACGTCGCGATGACTGGAATGAGGTGCAAAATTACACGGCGGCAATGAACTTCGCGATCAAGGAATTGGAACATCTTCCGCTTTCGATGCGATTGCTGAATGAAACTCATCGGATCCTCATGCAGGGAGTTCGGGGCCAGAACCGCGGGCCCGGAGAGATCCGCCGAACACAGAATTGGATCGGCGGTGCATCAATAAAGGACGCGTATTTTGTTCCGCCTTCTCCTGAAGAATTGCCCGAACTCCTGAGCGATCTCGAAAAGTTTTGGCATAACGAAACACTGAATTACCCGCATTTGATCAAGATCGGTTTAAGTCATTATCAGTTCGAAACGATCCATCCGTATCTGGATGGCAACGGCAGGACGGGACGCTTGTTGATAACGCTGTATCTTGTCGAAAAAGGCCTTCTTCGGCGCCCGACACTTTATTTATCTGACTTTTTTGAGCGGAATCGGCCAGCTTATTACAACGCTTTAACCGTTATAAGGACGCAAAACGATATTGGACACTGGCTCAAATTTTTTCTCGTTGGCGTTGCACAGACCGCCGAACAAAGCAAACGGACCTTTGAGGAAATTATACGTTTGCGAAGCGAATGCGAACAAAAGGCGATGCTGATGGGTAAACGCGCCAGAAAGGCGCTCCAACTTCTAACCAGCCTTTATTCTCAGCCGATCGTCAGCGCTAGCGCAATTGCGGCGTTATTGGACATTACGTCTCAGTCGGCGAATGCTCTTGCCCGCGCGTTTGAGGATGCAGGAATTCTCTTGGAGACGACCGGATATAAGCGAAACCGTCTTTTTGCATTTAAAGACTATATTGAGCTTTTTCAGAAACGAGATCTCAGTGATGATCAAAACGATCTTCACGTTCCCGCATAAGATCAAATACCTATGCTTACCCTTCTTGCACTCGCATTCCTCGCATGGCTGGTAATCGGCTATTTCGGATATGGGCGTTGGATAACGCGGCAGTTTAGGCTGGACGACAGCCGTGAGACGCCGGCGGTGGCGGTCAATGACGGCGAGGATTTTGTGCCGGCGCGGCCGTTTTATTTGTTCGGCCAGCATTTCAGCGCCATCGCGGCGGCGGGGCCGATCGCGGGGCCGATCATTGCTTGTGTAGCATTTGGATGGCTGCCGTGTTTGTTGTGGATCGCGTTGGGTGTAGTCCTGATCGGTGCGGTTCATGATTTTTCGGCCCTTGCTTTGTCGGTCCGCCACGGAGCACAGTCGGTTGCCGAGATCACAAAAGAGAAACTCGGTTCCGGCGCCGGCAAGGCGATGATGGCGTTCATCTGGATCGCGCTGGTCTATGTGATAGTCGCGTTTACGGACATTACGGCCGGAACGTTCGTTTCGGGCGACGATGCTATCGCCGGTGCGACCACGTTCAACCCTGGCGGAGCGGTCGCGTTTGCGAGCATAGCTTATCTACTGCTTTCGATCACGCTGGGTTTTGTCGAACGATTTCTGAAACCGCCGCTTTGGCTTGTTACCATCATTTTCGTTCCGGCTACATTTGCGCTTTCTTATCTGGGAACGCAGTTCTCGTACGTGTTCGCGTTCAGCCATTTGAGTTGGTCGGTGATGATACTGATCTATTGTATTGCGGCGTCGCTCGTTCCGGTTTGGTCGCTGCTCCAGCCGCGCGGATATCTTGGCGGATTTGTCCTTTACGCGGCGATCGCGGTCGGTGTGATCGGCGTTTTCTTTGGCGGCTATTCGATCCAGCAGCCGGCGTTCAAATCGTTCGACATCGGCGGAATGACGGGAATGTTGTTTCCGTTCCTTTTTGTGACGATCGCTTGCGGCGCATGTTCGGGCTTTCACGGCCTTGTTTGTTCAGGCACAACATCAAAGCAGATCGAAAAAGAATCGCACACGCGGCCGGTCGGGTATGGCGGAATGCTGGCCGAAGGTTTTGTGGCTTTTGTCGCACTTGTGACGGTGATGATCGCCGCAAGCGACATGCTCGTCGGGCCGGACGGCAGAGCTCTGTCACCCGGCAAGATCTACGGCAACGGCATCGGCAATTTTCTTACTTTGGTTATCGGCAAGGAAAATCTGCAATTTGCGATCACATTCGGGGCGATGGCATTTTCGACATTTATTTTCGATACGCTTGATGTTTCGATGCGGCTTGGGCGTTATATCGTTCAGGAACTGTGCGGAATTCCCGGGCGTGTTGGTGCGATAATCGGCACACTCGGCACCGTCGCGATACCTTTCGTCCTGATCTTTTTTGCAAAGCCAGGTTCGTGGCTCGATTTCTGGACGCTGTTTGGTGCGTCGAACCAGTTGCTCGCTGCGCTCACGCTGCTATCAATAACCGTCTGGCTGCATCAGGCTCGCAAGCGGATCGCATTTACGCTGCTTCCGATGCTGTTCGTGCTGGTAATAACGCTGTGGGCTTTGGCATTGCTCGTTTGGGGCAATCTGACCGCCTCGACCGGTTTCGATATCAAATTCGTAAATGGCATCGCATCGCTTGCATTGATCTGCCTGGCGATCTATCTGGTCGTGACCGCGTTTCTAAAAGTAAGACGCGAGCGCGGCGTGCCGCCGGTCGAGATCGAAGCCGTTGCGTAAACCCGCACGTGCAGAAGCCCGCGCGTTAGCAAGGGCCTAACTGTATCGTTGTGCGTTAAGCCCTTCCTAACGAGGCTGTGTCAGAACTATTCTTAGCTGCGGAGCAGCGAAATAAATGTAGCCCCAGGTGGAGCGAAGCGGAACCTGGGGTAAAGCGGCAAAAACGTCCGCAAGCCCACGTAGTGGGCGACAGAGTAGCATGTAACACCTGTTGTTTCCAATAAGTTAGCGAAAGCCTGCCGCCCGCTACGCGGGCTTTGAGATAATGGCTCGACTAACCCCACGTTTCGCTTCGCTTCACGTGGGGCTACAAATATGCCGCTGCTCCGCAGCTTTTTTGGGGTTTTGACACAGCCTCTAACGGTCGGGCTTCCGCATCTTAGGCCGGATACATTTCGGTTTATCAACACGCGTATTAGAACGAGATCCCACGGTGATCGCGAGGAGGCCACAATGACGACGATCAATGAAATCGCACCAGACATATATCGGATCAATACTTTTATACCCGAAGCAAACCTTGGGTTTAGCCAATTTCTCGTCCGTGATGACGAGCCGCTGCTTTTTCATACAGGGATGAGGGCGCTTTTTCCGCTTGTGCGGGACGCAGTTGCGACTTTGATTGATCCTGCAACTCTGCGCTGGATAGGTTTCAGCCATTTTGAGGCTGATGAATGCGGCTCGCTAAACGAATGGCAAGCGATCGCACCGCGGGCAACGGCCGTTTGCAGCATGGTCGCAAAACTGGTCAGTGTTGACGATTTTGCATCGGCAAATCCGGCAAAGGGCATGAACGACGGCGAAGAATTCTCGACCGGGAAACACAATTTCAAATACCTCGTAACGCCGCACGTTCCGCATAACTGGGAGGCCGGACTGTTGTTTGACACGACCGCGGGGGTTTTGTTCTCGTCAGATATTCTTCATCAAAACGGCGATGTCGCGGCGCTCACATCCGACAGCGTTACCGGCCAGGTCCGACAGGCGATGCTCGAAATGCAGGCCAGCCCGCTTGCCGATTATTTGCCCTATACACCGAAAACGGACGCGACGTTAAAGCGCGTTGCCGCATTGAAACCGGCGACCGTTGCTTCGATGCACGGCTCGATCTATGCCGGCGAAGGCGAAAAGGCCATTCTCGAATATGCGGAAGTGTTGAAAGAAGTGTTTGGCGGGAACAATTAACGTTCGCGGACCGGAATTTTATCCAGCGTTCTCGTTGTGCTGTCGGTTACGCTCGCTGGCTGGCGAAATTCTTCTAATTGATTGGTCGAACGCGGCGGAAGCTGTACAAGCGGTTCATCGCGGCCGGTCATTCGCGGCACGTCGTTCTCGTTGGCCCGCACGTTTACGTCGATCAATTTTGAGATCTGCCTCATTATCATAAACGCTATTCCAAAGAGCGTCGCAAGATAGAACAGCGCAAAGACAAAGGCGGGTTCGGGATTGGCGAGTTTATCGAGCAGGATCGCCATTAGCCCGACCAGGACGCCGAGGCCGGCCGTTGACACTACGATCAGGGCGGTGATGAGAGCGGTCAGGACGCTCTGTTTCTCGCCTTTCTCTTTTTTGATCTGAGCTCCGCAGGAGTTGCAGAAATTCAAAGCGTCATCGATGTGTTTGCCGCATCGTTCGCAGTACATAGATATTCTATGACCCCTTGATCGGCCCGATCTTGTCTTCGAACCAATTTGTCAGATCGTCGATCACCTCAATGTGCACCGGCTTGCCTTTCCACGCTTTTATCGCGAACACGATCATCATCACCGTCGTCACCGCGCCGAAAAGAAAGCTGCCGAAATTAGAATCAGTCACATTGCCGACAAATCCGAGTATCGCGCTGACGATCATGATCGC
>JADLDC010000404.1 GCA_020846885.1 Acidobacteriota bacterium
ACCACCAGGCGATAGAAGGGTTTACCCTTCGAGCCCATTCTCATTAAGCTGATTGCTAACATAATTTTCTATCGAGAGGTTGAGCAATTCGATCTCGAACGTATCAACGTCGTTTCTTGTGCCTTTTCTTTTTCCTGATACTGCTTTTTGCTGTTGAGCCGTTTGGCTCATCGTCAAATCCATCGCCGCCGCCCAATAAACCCGTCAGGCCGCCCGGAATTCCGCCGCCTCCGCCTAACATTCCGCCTAAACCGCCGGCGAGGCCGCCCATCATTTTTCGTCCCAAACCGCCAAGCAGCCCGCCCTTGCCCATCTGCGCCATCATTTTGCGCATCTGCTCATATTGACGGAGAAGCTGGTTCACGTCAGCGATCGTACTGCCTGAGCCGGCGGCGATCCGTGTTTTGCGGCTGGCGTCGATGATCTTGTATTCATTCCGCTCGCGTTTCGTCATCGAGTCGATGATCGCCTCGGTCTTTCGCATTTGCTGATCGACCTCGGCTGATTGTTCGTCGTTTAGCTGAAGGCCGCCGGTCATTTGTTCGGGCAGCATTTTCATTAGCTTTGACATCGAACCGAGCTTTTTGAACTGGCCTAGCTGGCTGCGGAAGTCTTCGAGCGTAAACTGGTTGCTCGTCATTTTTCGCAGTTGTTCCTGGGCCTCGTCCTCGTTGATCTTGCCCTGGACCTCTTCGATCAGCGACAGAACGTCGCCCATGCCGAGTATTCGCTGAGTTATGCGGTCGGGATAAAACGGCTCGATCGCATCGTATTTTTCGCCGACGCCGACAAACTTCACCGGCTGGCCGATCACCTGTTTGATCGAAAGTGCCGCACCGCCGCGGGCATCGCCGTCCATCTTGGTCAGGACAACGCCCGTAATTCCTACTCTTTCGTGAAAAACCTCTGCCGAACGCACGGCATCCTGGCCGGTCATGGCGTCGGCGACGAATAAAACCTCGATCGGTTTGGTCTCGGCCTTTATCTGTTCGAGCTCGGACATCAGCTCGTCGTCGATGTGCAGACGGCCGGCCGTGTCGATCATCAGGGTGTCGTAACCCATTTCCTGCGAGTGCTTTACGGCACCGCGGACGAGCGTCATCGGGTCGTTGGTTTCCTTGTCCTGATAGACCGGAACACCGACTGCCCCGCCGACAACCCTTAATTGCTCACGAGCCGCCGGGCGATAAACGTCCACCGAAACCAGCAGCGGCTTGCGTTCCTGATTGTCCCTTAGCCAGCGTGATATCTTGCCTGTCGAGGTCGTTTTGCCCGATCCCTGCAGCCCTACGATCATCACTACGTTCGGTATCTGCTTGGTAAAAACGAGCCGCGACGAGGTTCCGCCCATCAACTCGACCAGTTCGTCGTAAACGATCTTGACGACCTGCTCGTGCGGATTCAACCCCTGCCAAACTTCCTGCCCTTCCGCCTTTGCCCGGACCGATTCGACAAAGTCCTTTGCGACCTTATAGTTAACGTCCGCCTCAAGCAGCGCCATCCGGATCTCGCGCAACGCCGCATCCACATGCTCAGGCGTCAACTTGCCCGCCCCACGCAGATTCTTTAGCGTTTTCTTCAGCTTATCCGACAGCGATTCGAACATACAGACACACTTCGGCTACAAGAGTCGAAACTATAAATCTTATGTATTAAGACATTGGGTGTCAAGGAAACCTCCCGTAGGTGGTGGACCGTCGCGGAAGAATGCGGCCCTTTTCACAAAAGCCTTGCTTTAATGCGGTCCTTCCTTCTGCTCTCAACCAGACCTTCTGAAGCTAATTGGGAATTGGCCGGTTGCCATCGTGAGATGATGAGGCCCTGGCGGCGACCTGAGCCTGGCAATTTGTTTTTCTGCATCGAGATCCGCGAGACAACCTTTTGTAATGCCAAAGGCAACAAATTCTATTTCAGGAACCGCAATTTCAACCAGTGTGAAGAACATTTCAATTTCATTTGGAGGTAATATGATCCATAAATCTTTCGCGTTTATTCTTTTTGTGTTGATCGGGGCCGGTGTCGGTTATTCCCAGACGCCGGAACCCAAGCAAGAAAGGGAGCTCGCACCTAGACTCTTTTCTTTTAGCCTTGACGGTGCAGGAGGTTATCTGGGTGTTCAGGCCGAAGACGTTTCGAAAGACAATTTCAACAAATTTGGGCTTCGAGAGGTAAAAGGCGTCGGGGTAGAGAGCGTAGTAGATGGTTCGCCGGCCCAGGTCGCGGGGCTGCAGAAGAGCGATGTTATTTTGAAGGTCAATGGCGAAGACGTTACCAGCACACGAAAGCTAACGCGGCTTGTCAGCGAGATCGCCCCTGACCATCAGGCAAGGTTGACGGTTTTGCGCAATGGCGCCGAGCGGGAGGTCATCGTCACTGTCGGCAAGCGGCCGGGCATGTCGAGCCTAGCTTCCGGCCCGCCGCAATGGAGCGAATCGATAGATGGGATCGAGTTGCCGAATATGCCCAACCTTAAGAACCTTCCGCGAATTGAGCGAAGGCTTGCCG
>JADLDC010000405.1 GCA_020846885.1 Acidobacteriota bacterium
AATTTGGGATCTTGCGGATCGTGGCCGTCGGGCCGAACACTTTTCTGATCGCTTCTGTCTCCTCGTCCGACGTCGAATGAAAGACAGCGTAGCTTCCGATCAGTTTCCTCACGCTCCACAGGATCGGGCGCTTTCTTGCGGCCGAGTGGTTAAGTGCCACATCCGCCAGTTCACCACGCGGCGACCAGGCTATCTTTTTCCGCAGCAATTTTGCGGCAAGGCCGGTGATGAACGCCGCCGGATAGAAAACGGACGAAAGATGTACAACGTCAGCCCGGCGAAACTGCCTTAGCGAGGTTAGAACTTGCGAAAATGGAACATGGACAGACCATGTCCTGATAAAGATGACCTCGCCGGCATCGGTCCGCAGCCAGCGATCGAGGTCAACCTGATCGGTGATACCCTTGTTGGTAGCGACGATCCGCGTCTCGAATCCCGCATTTGAAATAGTTTTCGCCAGCCAGTAAACGCTATTCGCCGCACCGCCTGCCTGAGAAGGGTAAAGGATCTCGACCGGGAAAAAGATCTTCATTATTGATCAGTACCCATTTGGCTTGAGCCTGCCTTTCGCGACGGAGAGGACAGCGGCCCCCGCTGCCATTCACTATATGCTATGCGCACGCGCGATGGGTTTCCGTGGAGCATGTCCACAATATAGCAGAATGAATTGATCTGATGTATTGTTGAAAGGATCTACTGTGGCGCACACGTGTCGGCGCTAAGCAATTTATTTTTTTAGATGGGACCGGCGTTTGACCGGGCCAATACCGATGACGGCCTGTTCGTCTTTGTTGAGGACTATTTGAATGCCATCGATAGAAGCCCCGGATAGAAGCCGGCTTTGGGTCATTTCCGATACTCGGGGGAAAGCCGCGTGGCTAAATGCTGGGTTCAAGGATATTTTTGAGGTCGAGACAAGCCGCCACGTCCGAGCGGGGGCAAGGTCCTATAGTGCTAGGACAGCCTATTCCTCGGGACTGGTCAGCCTGGCCATCGGAATAGGAGAGGCGGCTCTAACCCTAGCTGCGGCTTTGAGAAAACTGCGGGCCGGTGATCAGATCCTGATCGCGGGCGGTAACGCGGGGATACATTTTGTCGGAGCGGCCGCCTCGCTGATCCGCGGCGGCAGTTTCGTACTTTTGTTGTCAGATGGTCGTCCGACAAGGGATAATGCCGTTTCGGGCGCTCTCCAATGCGGTCTCGCATTCCTGAACAGATGGATATGGAAATATGCAGCGGCCCTTCTCGTTCTGGACCCTGAAACGCACGAACGTGTATGCATGAAGTCCGCTGGGCTTGATGTTCCTGTCGTGACGGTCACAGGTCCTGAGTCAGCTCGGCTTCGGTTTGCGGGAGGCTGCAAAACTCCGCGATCTGACGGAATAGGAGTCTGAATGGAGGCCGTTTTTTTTGGTACAGCATTGATCGCGACAGGGCTTGGTATCGCGCTGTTTCGTCGATACGGGCGCCGGGTGGCAACATTCGACGTACCGAACGAACGGAGCTCGCATACGATCCCGACATTGCGCGGAAGCGGTGTCGTTATCGTCGTGGTTTGCCTGTTCCTCTACGCGGCCTTGGCGGTTTTCGGTTTTGGAAGGTTAAACTTTGGTTTCCTGACGGGCGCCTTTTTGGTCTCGATCGTCAGTTGGCTCGATGATGCCCGCGATCTTCCAGCCTGGGTCCGCCTCACGGCTCATGGTGCGGCCGCGGCGATCTTGCTGGCATCGGTCGAACCGATCCGCGGATTCGGCATTCCAGCGTACGGCACGGTTTCAATTGGTACTGCTCTTTCTTACGTGGTTTCGTTCCTATGGATCGTCTGGATGATCAATGCCTACAACTTCATGGACGGCATCGACGGCATCGCGGGTGCACAAGCGGTGGTCGCCGGCGTCGGATGGGCAATGCTCGGTATCTGGGCCGGTGATACAGCGACATACATGCTTGGCGGTGTGATCGCCTTTTCAAGCCTTGGATTTCTGGTGCACAACTGGAGTCCGGCCCGCGTTTTTATGGGCGACGTCGGCAGCGCGTTCCTCGGATACACACTCGCTGCCATGCCGTTTCTCGCCCAACCGAATTTTCGGGACCAGCGTCCCTGGCTCTTTACGGCGGCCGTAACTTTTGTTTGGATGTTCCTGTTCGATACGGCGTTCACGCTTTGCAGGCGATTGTTGAGAAAGGAAAAGGTATGGCTGGCGCATCGCAAACATCTATATCAGCGCCTGGTAATAGCCGGATGGGGGCACGCCCCGGCGGCGCTTTTGTATGCGGGCCTTACAATTCTGGTCTCTGCCGCGTTCATTGGCTCATTAATGATCTCTGGAACGACGACGGATTTATCGCTTTTGTTATATGCATTAGCCCCGGCGATCATCGTTTTTCTTGCGTTTCGAAAAAAACATTGACGCAAACCGTGAGAAATGTTAGATTTGCATTACATTTACAGCTTGTTGAAGCCGGTTGCGAAACTTATTTTTGATGTCAAAGGAACGAATCAGTCCCCCTCGTGAATTTGACCTCGGCTTTTCGTTTTCGTCGCATGGGGTGCGGATCGGGCTTGCTGCTGACACCAAGGAAGTTCTGGGCAAGGCCCGGGACCTGGTTGCCAGGGCGTTCGGAAATAAGGCGCAGATCTTTGAAGGAACAGGGGCCGAGGCCAGGCACACTTTCGGCATTACACACGAAGGCGGTGTGTGGAAGTTATTTAAGAATGGGTCAAAGACCACCTCCGAGAACGCGTCGGGATGGATCTTTTTCAAGTATTTGAACAGCCTGCTTCGCCTTGAAGTAGCGGAATATGCTGAAGGGGCGGTGTTCATACATGCCGGTGTGGTAGGCTGGAACGGCAAGGCGATCGTTCTTCCGGGAACGAGCTTTGCCGGCAAATCAACTCTTACAGCAGAGTTGGTGCGTAATGGCGCGGAATATTATTCTGACGAATACGCCGTGTTGGAACCGAACGGCCGCGTAGCACCATTTCCGCGGCACCTATCGCTAAGATATTTTGGTGCTACCCGCGAACGCGAGGTACCGCCTGAAGAACTTGGCGGCCGAACCGGGACCAAGCCGATCCCGGTCGGGATGGTGCTTTTGACCAGTTTTTCAAAGGGTGCTCAATGGGACCCGGAGTATCTTTCGCCTGGTTCGGGGATCATGGAGATCATTCCGAATACGTTGACAATGCATCGTGATCCGGCTTTTACGTTGAAAGTATTGGATTTGGCCGCACGACGTGCAATAATAGTTAAGAGTCCAAGGGGGGATGTTAAGAA
>JADLDC010000406.1 GCA_020846885.1 Acidobacteriota bacterium
ATCTTAAATTCGAGATCGAACAGCTTGCCGGAGAACACCTGACAGAGAACGGATATGATCGGGAATTTCGCCCGGAATCAGCGAATTCCGTTTCCGATTATCTAAAATTCCTGATCGATCAGGACCGCAAATCAACACCGCTAAAAGCGATACAGGGCATGATCTGGCGTGCGGGCTATGAGAAAGGCGAGATAGTTTCACCGGTTTTTGATGACGTGCCCGACGCGTTGAAACGGTGGAAAGCTGCCGGGAAAACGATCGCGATATTTTCGTCAGGCAGCGTGCAGGCCCAGCAGCTGCTGTTCAAATACACCGACGTAGGCGATCTTACCCAATTCATTTCAAACTACTTCGACACGAATATCGGCAGCAAGCGAGATGAAAGCAGCTATGTCGCGATCGCGGAAGAGCTTGAGCTCCAGCCCGCCGAGGTCCACTTCATCTCGGACATCCCGGAAGAACTCGATGCCGCCCGAGCCGCGGGAATGCAAACTTCGCTCTCCGTCCGCCCCGGCAATGCGCCGCTCAAGGCCGATCAGGTCCACAACATTGTTACAACGTTCGATGGGCTGGATTAATTCGCCTTAGGGTAATGAATCAGTTTCAATTTCTCAGCGGCCTCTGTGTCTTCCCTTTGTGCCCTCTGTGTTAAAGGTTCTTTCACCACCAAGGGCTCTACGGAGCGACGCAAAGGCAACAAGCAAGAAGGTGCCAAAACATTCGGACTGATCCACTGCCTGCCTGCCGGGTTGATTTCTGTCCGGCGGTTTGGTCTGATTTAGGTATGGAAACAGCAACTTTAGGCGCGGGGTGTTTTTGGTGCGTTGAAGCGGTTTTTGATGATCTTCAAGGGGTTGAGGATGTAGTGTCAGGCTATTCCGGGGGCGATAACGACAACCCAACCTATCAGGAAGTTTGTGCGGGAACGACCGGGCATGCGGAAGTGATCCAGATCAAGTTCGATCCGGAGGCGATCTCATTTGCGGATATACTTCGCGTATTCTTCGCCGTGCATGACCCGACGCAGTTGAACCGCCAGGGCAATGATATTGGCACTTCATACCGGTCGGCCATCTTTTACCACGACGAGGGGCAAAAGAATACGGCGAACCAAGTCATCGAGGAGATAACCGACGAAGGCCTTTACGACAAGCCGATCGTGACCGAAGTGACTGCATTTGACAAGTTCTGGCCGGCGGAGAATTATCACCAGGAGTATTTCGCAAATAACCCGAACCAGCCGTACTGTGCAGCGGTCGTCGCGCCGAAGGTCGCGAAATTCCGGCAAAAATTCGTCAGCCGATTAAAGAAAGGCGCCGCCGCCTCAAACTGATCGGCTATGTGCCCTGGACAGTTCGGATCACCATTTGCTGAAGTTCCGCCGGGCATCCTGGAATTTGATCTATCCGCGGCCAGAGTTTGGTGTGCCGGCCTTGGATCGATTCGTTCAAATGAACGATAGTATAGAATCCTACGCCGTATGAATAGCCCGCCTTTGCAGGGCTGACACGGCCATCGACCACTGTTCCTGACTGCCCGCCCGAGCGCGACTGAGTTTCCTGCTGGGTCGCTATGATCGCGTTCACCGTCTCAGCGTCTGCCTGTCCGGTCAGCTTCACAGCCGAAACCGCCTGTTTGAACTGCGGGCTTGCATCCGGCTGCGGCGATTTGGCGATAACGGTGAAGGCAAATTGTACGAATAGCACGTCCTCGCGGCTGTTCTGCGCCGGCTGTGCTCCGACAACGCCGTCCACATTGAAAAAAACTGGAAGCGTCGGCAATGATCTCTGCGGTGCCAATAGATGGGCCATTATCTTCCCCCCTTCTTGTATAAGGAGACGATAACAATGCGGAGTTTTGCGAATTTTGCTTTTTACAGCTTTCCGAACAGCATCAATACCCCGATCGCGATAAACGCCACCGCCACAATGCGTTGCAGCCATTCGACGGGAATGAACTGCGTCAGAACGCCGCCGATAACGACGCCAAGCAGGGTCACAAGCACCAGCGCGACGCTTGCACCGGCAAAGACAGCAAGCTTGCTTTCCGCCTTTGCGGACATTGTTATCACCGCCAACTGAGTCTTGTCACCAAGCTCAGCCAAAAATAGTGTCAAAAAGGCCGTACCGAATACTTTCCAATCCATACGGAAGATTGTATTCGATACGGCTCAAAATGCACGACGGGCAGGCCTGTCGTACTAAATTCCAGTTATTTTTTGCAATTCCAAGCCAAGTCCAAAGGTTTGAAACTGTAATTTTCGCCTGTTTGCGAGGACACGGACGCGGTGCATCGTTTGATGGCAGACATTGCCGAAGTAGGGATCTTCGCCGAGACGCTGCATGATCCTGGCAAGCGCGGATGTTATACCGCTGATAAGATCATGTGCTGAAAGACGCTGCCGGACGGTGATGTACCCGTCCGCGTAGGCAAAAACATCCGAATCGGGGTCAAGGAACGGATGATCGAAGCTGACGAACCCGCATGCGTTTCGGAAAAGGTCCGCAAAATTAACATTGCCCTTTGCCAATGACACATCGACGGTTTGCATGAGTTCGGAGATCAGAGCGAGAAGCTCGGTCCAGTTCTCGGTGGTCGGAACGTCAAGACGCTCATCTGGTTTTGGTATCGGTGCCTCAGCCACCGCGGCCGCCGTAGTGCTCGTTCTCATTGGTTCAAATTTCCTTGGGGATGTTCCCCCGATAAGCCCTGCGGCCATTCTTCGCGCTCCGTCCGCGATCGCCTGATCAACAAAGACGCCTTCACTTTTTTTTTCGGATCCAAGGCCCTTGTAAACATGGACCAGCCCGCCCGGTTCTTTTGAACGGATCATTATGCGCTGAAGAGCGTCGTCGCCGAACGAAAGCCGGTCGGCAATGTGGTCCTGTTCCCGTGCACGGATCGATCCGTCGTTCGCAAACTCGATCTCGGCCTCGTAACTGCTCAGTTCCAACTGAATACTTCCGATAAAACCAAGGTTTCGCAAATGCCGAACAAGGCCCGACATGCTTACGAATGAAGTGTTCAGGTTCCTGTGAATAGGCAATTTATTCATCAATACGAGGGTATCCACCATTCGCATTCAACTCCGCCTGAAGTCGGTTTCAGTCTAGCTTTGCCACTGTAAAGGACCAATTCAGCATTGTTTCCATTGCAACTTTTGCATTTTTCATTCAAAATTCGCCTGTCACCAACGCTTCCAGCAAACTTGCCGCCCGTTGCGGCCAACTTTCGTGAGGTTCCGATCATTTGAATATGCTAGATAATCTATTCCGCAAAAAGTCTATTGCCCAGATACAGGCCGATGCCGCATCAGGTTTTGCCGAAGAAACTCTCGTACCCGGCCAACCGGGCGAAGAGCCGATCGCCGTTGGCCTTAAGCGCAGCCTCGGGACCTTTGATCTGACGATGCTTGGCATCGCCGCCATCATTGGAGCGGGAGTTTTTGCGATGATCGGGCAGGCATCGTTCAAAGGCGGGCCCGGCGTTGTCTTTCTATTTATTTTTGCGGCAATTGCGTGTGGTTTTGCAGCCCTGTGTTATGCGGAGTTTGCCTCAAAGATCCCGATCGCCGGTTCGGCGTACACCTACGCCTACGCAAGTTTTGGCGAGCTGTTAGCCTGGATCATCGGCTGGGACCTGCTTGTCG
>JADLDC010000407.1 GCA_020846885.1 Acidobacteriota bacterium
AATGTATTGAACACCGCGTCCGGAACGCAGGCCGGCCAAATGGAGGACCACGAATAATGCTTTTAACTGAACAGGAAGTAAAGGGTTTAACGGAAAAGATCCTCTCATTCACAAAGGCGGACGATGCGTCGGCCAGCGTCGGCAGCAATAAGCAATCGCATCTACGCTTTGCCGCCAACAATGTGCTGACCAGCGGCTCGCGCGAAACACGAAGTGCGAATGTGACCGTCTGGATCGGCGGAAAACGCGGTTCGGCATCGACCAACGACCTTGACGACGACAGCCTTAAGGCAATGGTCCAACAGGCCGAAAAGATCGCCCGGAACGCGCCGCCCGACCGCGAATATGTCCCGACGCTCGGGCGGCAGACGTATAAGCCGACAAATAATTATGTCGAGGCAACGGCAAATCTTTCGCTGACCGATAGGGCAAAGCAGATCGGCGCCGTGCTGTCAGAATGCGAAAAAAATAAAGTGATCGGTGCCGGCTTTCATTCGGCGTCGTCACAATCCGGCGGAAGCTCGACCAAGAACGGAAACTTTGATTATGACCGCTCGACCGGCGTCGGCCTGTCGGTAACGGCACGAACGCCGGACGGCACAAGCTCAGGTTATTTTCTTCGCAGCCACAATGATATTGCCAAACTCGACACAATGCGGATCGCACGCGAATCCATCCGCAAAGCTGTGGAAGGAAAAGGCGCACGCGCGATCGATCCGGGCATTTACACCGTGATCCTCGAACCGCAGGCCGTCGCCGATCTTCTCGGCGGATTTGGATTCGGTTTCAATGCACGCAGTGCCGAAGAAGGCCGAAGCGTCTTTTCAGCCCCCGGCGGCAAGACAAAATTGGGTGAGCGGATCTTTGATGAAAAGGTCACCATCTACAGCGATCCGTGGAACGCGGAGCTGCCCGGTTCGCAATCCGCCCAGGGCGGAATTCCGGCCGAGCGGATAGTGATGGTCAACAAGGGCGTGCTCGAAACGCTGACGTACAATCGGTTCTGGGCAAAACAGAAAGACAAGGCCCCGACGCCCGGCCCGGTGAACACCATCTTTGAAAGTTCGGGCCCGGTCTCGACGCTGGAACAGATGATCAAGGCGACCGACCGCGGAATTCTCGTCTCGCGTTTCTGGTATATCCGCACGACCGACCAGCGCACGGCCAGCTCGACCGGCCTGACCCGCGACGGCGTTTGGTGGATAGAGAACGGCAAGATCGCATATCCGCTGAAGAACTTTCGCTTTAATCAATCAACCGTGAAAATGCTGGCACCGGGCAATGTCCTGATGATCGGCAAACCGGAACGCGTCGGAAGCTCCGAAGGCGGCGGCGGCTCACTTCTTCCGGCGCTGAAACTGAAGGAATTCAATTTCACGTCGCAGTCAGAAGCAGTGTGACGGTCACTAGCAACGGCATCTTGTTTCGTTCGTTTTCGGTCTTGTTTCGTGGATTTCGTGGTCGGGTCTTCGCCCATTGCCACGAAGCGCATGAAGCAAAGACACGAAGCCGGACGAAACAGAATGCTTCCCTTTTCAAACAAAATTCCCTATTATTCTACAAGGATGTCGCAAGGCATCCTTCTTTCCTTTTTTGTACCTTCCTGCTGCGATGACATTTTTTGCTTTCTCTTCGTTTGAGGCCGCGACCGGTTTGCCGGATCTTGTTGGGCTCGCGTTCGTTTTTGCTTTCGGCGCGATCGTGGGGAGCTTTTTGAACGTGGTCATTTACCGTGTTCCGAATGAACTCTCGATCGTTTTTCCAAATTCCGCCTGCCCTAAATGCAATACGCCGATCAAGCCATACGATAATATTCCGGTCCTGAGCTGGCTGATACTTGGCGGAAAATGCCGAAGCTGCAAGGCCCCGATCTCCGCGCGTTATCCTGCGGTTGAATTGCTGACGGGCGTGATATTTGCCCTGGTTGCGTGGCAAATTGGCTTTACGGCATTTCTGCCGGTCGCACTTATCTTTGCGGCGGTGATGATCTCGCTTATTTTTATAGACGCGGGCCACATGATCTTGCCGAACGTCATCACATATCCTCTTTTTGTATTTGCTATTCTTGTCCGCCTTATCTACCCGCTTGTTTTTGGTACCGGGTATTTTAGCGATATGTCGTATTTCCCCGCCACATTGATGGGCGGTTCCCCGGCCTGGCTCGTATCGCTGGCATGTGCTTTTGTCGGCGCGTTGGCGGGCGGCGGGTCACTGTGGCTTGTCGGTGAATTGTGGAAGCGGTTCCGCGGCGTTGAGGCGATGGGTTTGGGAGATGTGAAAATGATGCTCGGCGTCGGGGCACTGTTGGGCTGGCGTTTGACCCTGCTGTCAATATTTCTCGGAGCATTTTCCGGTGCGGTGATCGGGATAGTCGTGATCCTTCGGCAAAAGGACAAGGACATGCAGGCACAGATACCGTTCGGCATCTTTCTCGGCACCGGCTCCTTGCTTGCTTTGCTTTTTGGAGAAAGGCTTGTGGCGTGGTACGCGGGCCAGTTCTTATAAACGCAGGTCTGCTTTATCCTACCTTGCTTGTCTCAAGGCATTTCGTCGAACAATAGAACGCCGACCGGCCAAGGCGAACGGCCTTATCTTCCGGCACCCAGGTCCCGCATTTCTGGCAGTTCACAAGCGGCCCTCGGGCAGCAGGCTCGTCCGGCATCTGAGCCCGCGGCCTGCGTTCGCGTATTCCCTGGACCGTTCTGTACAGCTCCAGCATCGCAAATAGATGCCGGCGGTATCGAAACAACGTAAAACCCGCGAGAAGCAGAATGATAAGGAAGATAAAAAGAGCTTCCCTCATTTCACGCTCGCTGGGCCGCCGGCGATCATATTTGTAAGTTCCGCAATAGCCGAACTGGAAGGATTCACCGCCTTAAGCCGATCAAGTGTCTGGCCCGCTTTCTGGATCTCGTTCTTCTTAACGTAGGTTTGCGTTAGAAACTGCAGCGACCGTTCGTGTTTTGGATTGATCGCGAGGCCTTGCTCAAATTCTTTTATTGCCGCGTCAAGATCGGGCGGCGTCTGCAGGTAATATGTCAATGCAAGATCGGCCCGGACATCAACATCGCCCGAGACGCGTTCGAGCGCCTTGTTATAGAACGTCCTGGCCCGTTCCAGGCTTGCGTTATCCTTGTTGAAATAGCCAACGTCAAAATGTGCGTTTCCCAAAGCGATCTGCAGATCGCGGTCCGCCGGGTCAAGGTCCAGCGCACGCTGCATGATCCTGATCGTGTCCGGCAAAAGTGCGGCATCCTGTTTCAGCGATGCATAGCGATAAAGTGAGATACCGAGGCTTTTCTGGAACGGGAAATCCTGCGGGCTGCGGTCCGCCGCCTCAATGCGGGCCTTTATCTCTTCCGCGGAAAGCGTAGCGGAGTTAGCGACATTTGCGCCCGACGGCTGGCCAACGACGGCGTTCTGTCCCAGCGACGCATTCGGCCCGATCTCGCTGCGATTCAGCGTATTTGCGAGCATAAACCCCGCGATAGATCCCGCAAGGGCGGTCACAATAGCGACCAGAATAGTCTGCTTGTTCATCAGACTGATTCTATCAAAACGGCAGGGCAGAAACTAAGGCACGACGTCCTTTGCAAACTCGGGCCGATCCGGCCTCATTTCTTTTTCCCGTCAGTGGCAATGAACGGGAGATCTTCGGTGCGGCGCCGCGGAAGCGGGTCAGTTGAACGGCGACGCGGAATGGTAGCGGCCGCGCGGCGGTCCACACTTCCCGCGGGCAAACCTTTTCCGTGGACGGCCTCGACCAATATCCGGGTTATCTCCTGAGAAAGCGTCCGGTGCTCAGCAGCGGCGCGGCGACGCAGCGATTCCTTCAATTCATTCGGCACATAGGCGCCAATGAATACACCTTTACGGTTTGCCATATCGATCTGTTGAATCTTCTCCTTTAGGGTTGATGCAGGTGCCTATTGCCGGAGCAAACCTGTAAGCCGAATTCTGTAACCGCCCCAAAAGGCGGCCGACGATCATTCATCTGGGCCGTCCGTTACCGAACGGCTCAAGCGACCTACCCGAAAACGCTGCCGGCCGTCGAGGCCGACGCTCGGGCGGGCAACCCGATCGCGTTTCCCTATTTGGTCTTGCACCACGAGGAGTTTACCTGGCCGCGGCTGTTACCAGCACACGCCGGTGAGCTCTTACCTCACCATTTCACCCTTTACCGCTGATCTGAAATTTCAAATTTGAGATCTCAGATCAAATTGCGGCAGGTTTGCTCTCTGTTGCACTTGTCGTCACTCGTTTTTCAACGAGCGCCCGGACGTTATCCGGCTCGCTGCCCTATGGT
>JADLDC010000408.1 GCA_020846885.1 Acidobacteriota bacterium
GAATGGGACATCGAGGTCGAAGAACTCGGCGTTTACCGCCTGGGAAGAAATGAGAAAGATTGGGTTTTGATAGGTGAATATGATTGAAAAAATACTGAGGATGTCTGAAAGCTTTAACCTACTCTAGAATGGAGGCAATTTGAACGCGGATAATGCGGAACCAGAGCGGATCTTTACGGATCTATCCGTTTTTATCCGCTCGATCCGCCCGATCCGCGTTCAAAATGCCTTACTGCCTCAGACTTTTAGACTTTTCAGACACCCTCTTTTTGAAAATGTTCTACGAACTCCACACAAGATCGGCCTTCAGTTTTCTTTCTTCCGGTTCGCTGCCGCAGAGGCTCATCGGCCGTGCGGCTGAATTGGGAATGCCCGGTGCCGCATTGCTCGACCGCGACACGGTTGCCGGCGCGGTGCGTTTTCATTTTGAAGCAAAAGAGCGCGGCATCAAGCCGATGATCGGCGCCGAGATCACGATGGACGACGGCAGCGTTCTGCCGCTGGCGGTAATGGACCTGCGTGGTTATCACAACCTTTCAAAACTGATCACCACCATTAAGTTAAACAATAAAAAAGGCGAACATTTCGCCACACGCGAAAATATCGAAGATCATTCCGACGGCCTGCTCTGTTTCACCGGCGGATGTTCAGACGGTTTTCTGCCAAACAGCATCAACCGCGGCCTCGGCCAGTGGGATGCCGCATGGCTGAAATATGTCTTCGGCGACCGGTTGTATATCGAGCTGCAGCGGCATCATCTTCGTCATCAGGAATATATGAACCAGCAGCTTCTCGCTCTTGCATACAAGCTGCACATTCCATATTTTGCATCCAACGGCCCGTACTACGCCGACCAGCATGACCGCGAATTGTTCGATGTTTTTACCTGCATAAAAAATCACTGCACCATCTACGACGCCGGCCGACTGCTTTCTGAGAACAGCGAGCGTTTCCTAAAAAATGAAAAGCAGATGCTTGCCCTGTTCGACGATTATCCCGAAGCCGTCCACATCACCGAAGAGATCGCCTCGCGCGTGCGGTTCTCAATGGACGAGCTTTCCTATAACTTCCCCGATTTCAAGGTCCCGCCCGGCGAAACGATGATGTCGTTCCTGCGCACAATAACGCGCCAAAGGGCGATAGAGCGATATCGCGAAAGCAAAAAGGCCGTAAGGTTCCAGATTCAAAGCCGCCTGGATAAAGAATTTCGCGTGATCGAAATGAAAAAGCTGGCCGGCTATTTTCTGGTCGTCAGCGACATCTCCGATTTCTGTAAACGCGAAGGCATTCTTTCGCAAGGCCGCGGGTCGGCGGCAAATTCTGTAGTTTGCTATGCCCTCGGCATCACAGCGGTCGACCCGATCGAACACGACCTTTTGTTCGAACGATTTCTCTCAGAAAAATACGAGCGCTACCCCGACATCGACATCGACCTGCCGTCCGGCGACGACCGCGAGAGTGTGATCCAGCACGTTTACGAAAAATACGGCCAACGCGGCGCCGGCATGACGGCGAATGTTATCTGCTATCGCGGCAAATCGGCGATCCGTGAGGTAGGGAAAACCTTTGGCTTTGGCGAAGAAGTTCTGGGCAAACTTTCAAAGCTCAACTCGCATTACGAAACATTCAAAGGTGAAGAATTGGACCAGCGCCTAAAAGAAGAAGGTTTCAATACCGCCGATAACCAACGGCTGCGCAAATTTGCCGATCTCTACAACCGCATACTCGATTTTCCGCGTCATCTTGGCCAGCATTCCGGCGGCATGGTCGTATCGTGGGACCGCCTGGACGGTATTGTCCCCATCGAACCGGCTTCGATGGAAGGCCGCCGCATCATTCAATGGGACAAGGACGATTGCGAAGCGTTGAAGATAGTAAAGATCGACCTGCTTGGCCTAGGAATGATGGCAGTGCTGCGCGATTCGATCACGCTGATAAAGGAATATTACGGCGACGATGTCAGCCTGTATAAAATTCCGCACGATGACCCGGAGGTCTATGAGGCCCTGCAGACCGCCGACACCGTTGGGATGTTCCAGGTCGAAAGCCGTGCCCAGATCGCGTTTTTGCCAAAATCGAAACCGGCGAATTTTTACGACATCGTCGTCCAGGTCGCCATCATCCGGCCCGGCCCGGTCGTCGGCAATATGCTGCATGCATACATAAAACGCCGCCAGGGCCTGGAGCCGGTCACCTATCCGCACCCGTCGCTGGAACCGATATTGAAACGAACAATGGGCGTTCCGCTGTTTCAGGAACAGCTTCTGAAAATGGCAATGGACATTGCCGATTTCAGCGGTTCGGAAGCCGAAGAACTGCGCCGCGCAATGGGCTTCAAACGGCCCGACAAAAAGATGGAGTTCATTAGCCAAAAATTGCGTGAAGGAATGACGAACAAAGGCATTCCGCCCGCCGCTCAGGAGCAGATCGTCGATTATACAAAGGCGTTTGCCAATTACGGCTTTCCCGAATCGCACGCGTACAGCTTTGCCCTGCTTGCCTACGCCTCGGCCTATTTCATCGTCCATTATCGCGCCGCGTTCATGACGGCGATGTTCAATAATTACCCGCTCGGATTTTACTCCGCCGCAACGCTCGTAAAAGACGCCCAACGCCACGGCCTGCATTTTCTTCCGGTCGATATAAACCGCTCGGACTATCTTTTCAAGATCGAAGA
>JADLDC010000409.1 GCA_020846885.1 Acidobacteriota bacterium
CGCCGTGAGATTTGAAGACCATTCCACGCTGATGCAGTTCTTTAAGGTCCGATCGGATCGTGACCTCAGAGGTCTTGAACTGTTTGCTCAGCTCTTTTACCTTGACCTTTCCTTTCTCTTGAACGATGCCGACGATCGCGCCTCGTCTTTCTTCCGTTAACATATTTCTGTACAGTTCACGCACTCTCGCCATTATGAGGACCGGACGAATCGAATCGCATTCCCCTTCGTGCCCTTTGTGTCTTCAACTTAGTGGTCTTTGTGTTAAAAAACGCGCATACACAAAGGCCGCAACGGATAGCCGCAAAGGCCGCTAAGCAAAAGAGATCCGCAAATATACTTGCAAATTATCTGTTACATGCCGCTAGTTCCTGTCATCCCTCGCGATATTTCTACCAACGGCGTCAACCGTTCGACATCCGCCAACTTGATCTGTCCAGGCAGATCGGCCAGGCAATTTGCCGCACCGCACGCAACAGCAAGGCGCAGCTTCTCGGCCAGTTCGTAACCGCGAATGTCCGCAACGACCAACCCGGCGACCGTCGCATCGCCGCATCCAACTGTCGAATTGACCCTAACTTTTGGAGGTTTCGCGGCTACGACCTCCTGTGCGCTGTTAGATCGTACAAGCCCTTCGGCACCAAGTGAAATGATCGTCTCGCTCACACCCAAGTCAGCAAATCGCCGGGTCGCCAATTCCGCAGTATCCCGGCCAGTGATCGCGACGCCGATCGCTTTCTCCGCCTCTTCACGGTTTGGCTTGATCATATCCGGCTTCGCCGAAAGTGCGAGCAGCAGCGGCTCACCGCTTGTGTCGAGAGTCGTTCGGCCACCATTCACATGGGCCATTGCGATCAAATCTGCATAGAGATCACCCGGCACACCCAGCGGCAAACTTCCAGAAAAAACTGCGTGGAAATTCGGCCCCGACGAACTGAACAACCGTTCGCACACGCTTTTGAATTCAATAAGTTCATCTTGCACGATCATTCCGCCAGGTTCCAATATCTCAGTTATCACGCCTTCGTCGTCGATGATCTCATCATTGACACGCGTCGTTGATCTGGTACGAACCGGAACGACCTCGATCCCAAGTCCGATCAACTGCCGTTCAACTTCGTCACCTGTTGCCCCGCCAAGAAATCCGACCCAAACAACCTTGTCCTCGCCAAGCGCCTTTGCCGCCATCGCAACGTGCGCCGCTTTTCCGCCCGCAAAGGAAACCGCGGACGATGCACGGTTAACTTCGCCAACTCTCAGCTGGCCAATCCGCAGCCGCCGGTCAATCGCCGGATTTGCCGAAACACAAATGATCATTTAACTGCCGGCCGCCGCCGTCTTAAAAACTTCATCACGCTTCTGATAACCGTCCTTGATGATCGTGTCTTCCAGATTGTTTTTATCGACGATGATCGGATCGAGCAGGATCGAAGGGACATCTATCTTTCCGTTATTGACAGTACGTCCGGTGTCGATCTTTTCGCCACGGGCCAATTTTACGGCGGCTTCGGCGGCGGCGGTCGCCAGCGGTTTGATCGGTTTGTAAACGGTCATCGTCTGCTTCCCTTGTGCGACATATTGAGACGCGACAATATCGGCATCCTGACCTGAAACCAAAACCTTTCCGGCAAGTCCGCGCGAATCGAGCGCCTGGATCACGCCCCTCGAAACGCTGTCGGCCGACGCGACGACCGCAACGATATTGTCGTTGTTCTGGGTCAGCGCATTTTCGGTGTGTTTCATTGCTTCGCTGGCTTGCCAGTTTGCCGCCCATTGTTCGGCGACGATCTTGATATCGCCGCGATCGACCGCCGGTTTCAGCACGTTCATTTGCCCCTGATACAAAAGCTTTGCGTTGTTGTCGGTCGGCGAGCCGCAGATCAAAAGATAGTTGCCCTTCGGCGCGCGTTCAAGCAGATATCGGGCCTGCATTTCGCCGACGCGGACATTGTCGAACGAGACATACAACGCCACGTCTGAATTAAGTATCAGCCGGTCGTATGCGATGACGGGCACGTTTGCCTGCGTCGCCTTGTCAACAATGCTCGCGGCAACCTGGCCGTCGTGCGGAACAACGACAAGAACATCGATGCCTTTCGTCAATAGGTTCTCCGCCTGCTGAAGCTGCACCGCGTCGTTTCCCTCGGCGACCTGAATTTCGACCGTCGCCCCAAGCTCTTTTGCTTTCTCGACAAAAAGGTCGCGGTCGCGAAGCCAGCGTTCTTCCTTTAGCGTTTCGAGCAGAAACCCGATCCGGACCGGACCGGGTTTCTGTCCATTTACAGAAGAGCTTTCTGTCTTTCCCGGCCCGCTGTTGCAGCCCGCGATAAGAAATGCGACTGTGATAAATGCCGCCAGCACGGCGATCAAACGAAACGTTTTACGACAATTTGTTGATCTCATTGGTTTTCGAATATCTGATGTTTAATGCCTGTAAGCGAAGCCTCGCGTACGGCGTCCGTCTCAAGCACGATCACTTCATTCTGGCCCGTTCTCAGAAAGTTCGCCGGGACAAACAGCGTCTGCTGCGGGCCGATCTTCCAGTGGCGGCCGAGATGATTTCCGTTTACCCAAACATGGCCTTTGCCCCACGTTCTCGTGTCGAGATAAGTGTCGCCCAAAGCCTTCAGATCGAATGTGCCTCGATAGAAAGTTGGCGTGTTCGGCTTTGCAGCAGCCTTCTTGAATTTCAGCCGACGCAGATCGTTCAGCGGCAGGTTAAAGATCTGCCAGCCTTCCAAATCCCCGCCGCCGAGCGTGACGGCGCCGAAAATTCCCTTTCGATCATAGATAAAATCCTTGCCAAAATTCAGCCGCCCGCCGTTCTCTACCAAAATATCGAGCGTTGCTCCCGACTTTGCATTGATCGCAAGCGCGTTTTGTTTCAACCGGCGGTCAATCTTTCCTGCCAATGCTCCATCTAAAAAGATATGTCCGTAATCGCGCAGGTCGAATTTCAATTCACCATCCGCGGCCTTGTCCAACTTCTTTCGATACAAAATAAATCCGTAATTCTGCCCGGCCTCTTCCATCGAAAGCGGTTCATGCGACGACTTCGGTTTGCCTAAAAGCTGAAAAATATCTGCCGTTTCTCTTAGATCAAATTTCGGGATCTCGATCAGCTCCGCATTTGCCGGAACTTCCGGCAGCGTTTCGCCCGCGGGCAGATACTTTTTTATAACATCACGAAGCGCAAAATATTTCGGCGTCGTTCGGCCGGCTTCGTCGAGCGGCGAATCGTAATCGTAGCTTGTCGTGTCGGCCTGGTACGGCTCCTTTGCGTTGTAGTTTGCACCGTTCATATATCCGAACGACGTGCCGCCGTGGAACATATAGAGGTTGAACGAAATGCCGTTCTTCAACATCCAGTCCAAGCCCTCGGCAACCGCTTCGGGCTTGACCGTTTGATGCGGCTTGCCCCAGTGATCGAACCACCCGATCCAATATTCGCCGACCATTCGCGGCACGTTCTGCCGAAACTTCGCAAAATTCGCAAACTCCTTTTCCACGCCCGCAACACTCGCTTTTTGATCGACGCCAAAATTGATCACCGACAGAACATCGGGCAGAGTTCCGTTTTTCAGCATGTAATCAAGTGAGCCGTCAGACGTGAAAAGCTGGCCCGAAAAACCGGCATCGCGGATCTGTTTTTTCACCGCGTTCATATAATCTTTGTCCGCGCCGAACGAGCCGTATTCGTTCTCGACCTGAAGCATTATGATGTTGCCGCCCTTGTCTATCTCGAGCGGTGCAAGCCGCTTGCCGACCTCTTTCATATAGGCATCCGACGCCGCGACAAACCGTGCGTCCGACGTTCGGACCTTCATATCCTTTTCCGCAAGCAGCCACGCCGGAATGCCGCCAAAATCCCACTCCGTGCAGACATACGGGCCGGGACGAACGATCACATACAAACCTTCTTCTTTCGCCTCGCGGACAAACTCGGCCACATCGAGATTGCCCGCAAAATCAAACTGCCCTTTTCGCGGCTCATGCAGATTCCAGAAAATGTAGGTCGTAATGGTATTCAAGCCCATCGCCTTCGCCTTCTTAAAACGGTCGCGCCAATACATTCGCGGCACACGCGGATAATGCATCTCGCCCGAACGAATGATGAACGGCTTGCCGTCGAGCATGAAATTCTCGCCTTCCCATCCGAAAGATCGGTTCGTTTGCGAAGACACAAGCGTCGAAGCCGCTGCCAGGATTAAGATCAAAAAAACTGCTTTCTTCATATATTTTTCCCTACTTGATAATTATTTCGTCCGCAAATATCCACGAATCGCCGCCCGCGCCGTTGTGGCCCGGCGGGAGTTTGCCGAATTGAACGGCTTTTACCCGAACAAATCGTGCAGAGATCGGCCGCTCGGACGCAAAATTGATAGTTCGGATCGCCGAACTCATATCCATCGCGTCGGCTTTCGTTTCGGTGTTTTGAAGCTCCGTCCAATTCTCTCCATCGTCCGATGAATAAAACGTGACTGTTCGCGGCAGTACGATCCATGAGCCGCTTTGCTGCATGAAATTCGCGGCGATTGAGTTGATCGAACTCCGCTCGCCGAGGTCGATCGTCGCATCAAGGTCCGCTCCTTGCCAGCCGGCCCAAATGCCGTCGCTGAAATCACCGCTTCCGAGAATGCCGTCGGTCAACGCCATTTCGCCGGCTTTGTTGTATCGTTTGTCCACAGGGTTGGCGAATTTCACAGGTTTCCCAAGTGCTTTATTCGCAACGAGTGTAAACGGTTTGGATAATTCGTATTTACGGCCTCGGCGAAACGGCGCGGCCTTGATCGCGGACGGCCGTGTGAACTCGATCGAATTTTTGAACGCAGATGAATCGGTGGAGGGCTCAGCGCCATCGGTCGTGTAGCGGAACACAATGTCGTCAAACCCGCCGGCCGCATCTAACCGCCAAACACGTTTTGCCGAGTCGAACGAGATCTTGTAATTCGCAATCGCCCTATCCTCCGGTCCGTACGCAACCGCCAAAGCATCCAGATAACGATAATGCTCCGCCATTCGTCGCTTGAAGTCGACGAGATCACCGCGCTTTCCCGTCCATGTTATTTCGGCAAACGCCTGAAGCCGCGGATACAATTTTGATTCGGCATTCACCGTCGTGACACGCTCGGTCCACAACGGAGCTTCGGCACCGAGGAGCAATTTTCGATTTTCTCGATATTGCGGCAGCGAGAGCAGATCGGTCTGATACACATCTTTCAGCGTTTTGCTCTGCAGCGGCGTGTCGAAATAAAATGGCCCGGCCATGATGACGCGGTTTCCGTTCGCAAGCGCTTTCGCCGCTTCCGCGTCGCCGCGCCAAACCTCGATGACCGCGTTCTTATCGGCACCGCCTTCAAGGATCTCGTCCCATCCGATCAGCGTTTTACCCTTTTTTGCGAGATAGCTCTGAAGGCGTTTGATGAAATAGCTTTGCAATTCATGCTCATCTTTCAATCCCTCGTTCTTGATGCGAAGCTGGCATTTTAGACATTCGTGCCATCGATCTTTCGGAACCTCGTCGCCGCCGATGTGAATATAGTTCGACGGAAACAACGCGATAACTTCATCCAAAACATCCTGCAAAAAAGTGAACGTCCCGTCATTGCCGGCGCAAAACACATCTTTATGAACGCCCCATTCCGGCGTCACTTCGATCGGCTTCATTCGGCACGAAAATTCCGGATAGGCCACCAACGCTGCCATGCTGTGGCCGGGCATTTCGATCTCAGGGATCACTGTAATGTTTCTGATCCGTGCGTATTCGACAACGTCCCTTATCTGATCCTGCGTATAAAAACCGCCGTATCTTGTTCCATCCGCCTCCGTTCGCCACGCGCCAACTTTCGTCAAATTCGGATATTTCTTGATCTCGATCCGCCAGCCCTGGTCTTCTGTCAAATGCCAGCGAAATGTGTTGATCTTGTAATAGGACAAAAGATCGATCTGCTTCTTGATGAATTCAACCGGAAAAAAATGCCGCCCAACATCGAGCATATGCCCGCGATATGAAAATTCCGGCGCGTCTTCGATCGTAACGGCGGGAATCGCGACGGCCTGTGCCTTTCCCGCCGGGATCAATTGCCGCAGAGTCTGCACTGCCCAGAAAAGGCCTTTGTCCGTTCGGGCAGCGACGTTGATCCGGCGGTTTGAAACTACTATCCGATAACCTTCTTCACCGGCGATCATCTTATCGATCCGAAAAACGATGCGGCTCCCGACACCGCTTTTTGCAAGCGTGATCCCGGTTTGTTCCTTCAAATTATCAGCAAAGAACCGAACGATCTCCGCCGCCCGCCTGCCGACGGGAGCCTGGATCGACGTAGTTTTGTCGAGCGTAAAAGCTCCCTCACCGCGCTCAATGCGCTTTGGCTGCGGGATGATCGAAAGATCTGCACGAGCCGAAACGCTCTGCACAATTAGCAGGACAAATGCGAAAAACAATAATGCCGACCTTAATTTCATCAATACAATTTCGTTATCGGTTTTCCGGCATTCGGGTTCTGCTCGTTGTAATCAAACCCGAGCAGGCTCGACGCGGTTGCGGCTATCTGATTTTGATAGATCGTCGGCGAATCGCGCCACTCGCCACGCAAACGGCTGTCCGGGCCGATCGCTGCAAGCCAGATATACTGCGCACCTTCAACGTCCGATCCGTGATCCGACCAATCGGCCGGCGTATTTCCACGTCCGTGATCGGTCGTGATTAAGATCGTCGTTCTATCTTTATACTGCGGGCTGCTCTGCAAAAACTCCCAAAGCTGTTTCAGATAATTGTCCGTGAGCTGAAGCGTTTGCAGCACGCGGTCGTAACGCTCATCGTGCGCCCAATCGTCGGTCTCGCCGAGCCCGATATAGATCACGCGCGGTTTGTAAGTGCGCAAATGCGACATCGCAAAGCGAAAAGTATATGCATCGCTCCGAACACTGTCCCACGGCGTTCGTGCCTCGAATTGCAAACGGTTGGTGTCCGCAATTCGCTCGTCCGGGCTCACATATTTTTCGTATCCGGCGTTGGATGCTATCGTGCCCGGCTTGCTTTCAACGATCCAATCGATAACATCCCACGAGGCAAACGCCGCCACTTTCTGCGGCCCAACCCTCAGCTTTCGCCTTAGAAATTCAAGCACGGTCGGGTTGGGATTTCGCAATTTATCGTTGCTCTTTATCTGATCGTCGTGCGCCTGGCCGGTGAGTATCTCGGAATATCCGGGATAAGAAAATCTGTGTGAATTGGTGATCTGAACAGTGCTGCCCTTGCTCCGGTCGCCCGCGATCGAGCCGTGCCTTTTCATCAAAACATTCCAAAAGAACGGCATCACCTTTGCCCGCCGTTCTTCCGCAGTCGCCGCCCAATACGTCTTATATAACGCCGTGCCCTCGACCTTTCCCTTTTTCGTGGCGGCTTTTATCACAGCGAGATCAAGCCCGCCGAACATCTCCTCGATCCGCACACCGTCCAGAGTGATAAGAATAATATTCTCGGTCTTCCGCTGTGCTTCGATCGCATTTGAACAAACGAGCAGAAGAACGACGATCAGGATAGAATTGATGTATATCCTCATGATTTATGCCTGAGCCGGCTCCTCGACAGCACGGATAACACCGGCGATCTTTTCTGCGTCTGTTACCTTATTCACATATTCCGGGCAAAGCTCATTGCCCATATAGACCCGTTGGTTTCGATATTCCATTTCGCTTTCTTTCTCAACAAACGCGGTGAAATGGATCTCGCGTGCACCCGTTTCGGCAACTATCCGTCCCGCGTTCTCTTCACGAATTTCGCCGCATGCCATGATGGAGATTCTATCTCCGGCACGTTCGACAAGCCGCCCGATCAGATCAGTACCCTTTGCTGCCGTCGCTTCCTGGCCTGAGGTAAGTATCCGATCGACCCCGAGGGCGATCAGCGAATCGAGCGTTTCAAACGGATCTCGCGTCATGTCGAACGCCCTGTGAAATGTTACGGACATCGGCCGGGCAAGCCTGATAAGCTCTCGTGTCCGAGCCTCGTCCACGCGGCCGTCCGGAAGGAGAATTCCGATCACGATCCCATTCGCACCGAGATCTTTTGCCGTCGAAATATCGCGTTTCATCACCTCAAACTCGATGTCCGAATAGCAAAAGTCGCCGCCGCGCGGCCGGATGATCACGTTCACCGGAATTTTCAGTTTCTCGCACGCAAGTGCGATCGCACCGGCACTCGGCGTCGTTCCGCCTTCGATCAGATTGTCGCAAAGCTCGACCCTATCGGCACCGCCGGCCTGAGCGGCCGCGGCGGACCCGACAGAATCGACACAGATTTCTATCAATGGCCTCATCGCGAAAGCAGCTTCAACGCGTTCTCCCTATAAACCTTCTGCAAAACATCATCCGGCAGTTCGATGCCGTAGATCTGCCACCTGCCCTGCCGCGACGCGTGCGACGGGTAATCAAAATACTCATCACGCGTTTCAAGAAACCGGAAATGCAGGCGATACATTTCTTCGTCCGGCACGAGATCAGTACCAAACAAAATACGGTCGGCATATTTCAGAAAGAAATCCCGAGCCGTGTATGGCTGGCGGCCCAACTCGGCCGTCCGGGCGCCGATGTCAACATACAGATTCGCGTTCGCATCAAGCAGCCGCCCGACATAGGCCAGGTCCTCGCTCTTTTCCGCCAAATGCGCGCAGACGAACGTCGTGTTCGGATGCCGTTGAAATATCGAATCGCGCTGGGCAAGCAATTCCGCTTTTGAAAAATGCGAGCCGTAAAAACTCCAGTCGGGGTGCGCGGCAAGCTCTTCGTAACGCTCGTTGAATCGGTCGATCGGCAGAAAAAACGCATCCGGGTCGGCGATGTGGAACATCACGGGAAAATTCAGTTCGCCCGCCTTTTCAAAGAACGGGACAAGCCGCTCATCGTCCACTTTCAGAAGTTCGCCATTCTTATCTTTCAGCGTCAAACCCAGATCTTTCCAGATCTTTATGCCGACAAAACCGGCATCGACAAACCTCTCAACACGCTCAACACACCGTTCCCAAAATCCGTCTTCGTGCGGATCGGTCCAGTCGAACCACGCGTAGGTATCAAACCTATCAGCCGCCGCAGCCTTGAATTTGCGGTGCATCTCAAACGCTTCATCGCCGACGCGCATTGTAATGTTGATGCATTTCTCAACGCCGCACGCGTCCATTACGCGAAGCACACTGCGCGATTCCTGTGCATCAAGATGATTGTGATAATCGATCGACGGAAACTTCGACATTTCAATATTATGCTCAGGCACGGCAAGCATCGAACGCGGCTCAAACTGCGACACCGGCAGATCGACCTCGGCCTTTGCCGAAACCATCGCGACGAATTTGTCCTGAACTTCTTCCATCTTCCTGTCAGAACCATCTGCGGTAGCGGATGGTTGACATTGCCAGCTAAGGGCCTGTCATTAACAAGCAATTCCGCAGCGTTAAGCCGCCCGCTACCGCAGGCGGTTCTGACCTACTTTCCATCTTCCTGTCAGAACCATCTGCGGTAGCGGATGGTTGAACATTGCCAGCTAGGGGCCTGTCATGAACAAGCAATTCTGCATCGTTAAACCGCCCGCTACCGCAGGCGGTTCTGACTGAGCCTGAACAATTTTGTTTCGTGGCCCTCAACATCGCCCTTCCAATTCGTTCCACGCCCGGTCACTTTATGCTGCCAAAGGTCTCTTATCTCAAACTCGCCGTTCAATCCAAGCTCGGAAAACTCGATCGCATAATTTTGACGAGCATCGCTGCGATTTAATATGGCGACCGCCGTGTCGCCGTTTGCGAGCGGTTTGACGAAAACATTCCAGACAATATTTTTGACCTTCCGCACGCCTTGCTTGCCAAGCGCGTCCTGGTTGACGGCGATCACTTCTTCGTTCAGCAAGATTCGTTTCGTCTCGGCATTCATCGAACGCACATCGTTGGTCGCGATGAGCGGGGCAGCCATAATGCTCCACAGGCTCATGTTGCTTTGATATTCGGTATCGCTGCAGCCGCTGCCGCCGCCGTCGCCCGACGGTCCTTTTCGGCCGTAAAGCCCGACGATGAGCATGTCCGGATCGTTCCACTTGCCCGGACCGGCATATTCATGGAGGTCGGCATTCTCATCCAAAATGTCCATCAATCCGACGCCCCATTTTTCCGAAGGTTTTTTCGCCCATTTATCGCGAACGTCATGCGTCGTTCGCCAAAGCTGAGCGCCCAGCCCCGAGGCCCACGCCCACGGCCTGCGCTCGCCCCATTCGCAAACGCTGAACACAATATCTCGGCCGCTTTTTCTCAGTGCATCTGCCATTGCCCTGTAACGGACCTGTGCCGTATGCGCGTCGCTCGGAGCTCCGCAATAATCGTATTTGAGATAATCGACGCCCCACGCTGCAAAAGTTTTCGCGTCCTGTTCCTCAAAATTCAAACTCGCCGTATAGCCGGCACAGGTAAGCGGCGCGGCATCAGAATAAATGCCGAGCTTCATTCCTTTCGAATGCACATAATCCGCCAATGCCTTGATGCCGGACGGAAACTTTTTCGGGTCTGGAATTATATTGTTCTTGTTGTCGCGTCCGCCCTGCCACCCGTCGTCGATCATCAGGTATTTGTAGCCCACCTTTACCATGCCCGAACGTTCCATCGCATCCGCCATTTCGCGCAGGTCCCGCTCGTTAATGTTCTCGCCAAAATAATTCCAAGTCATCCACCCCATCGGCGGCGTCTGAGCCAACAGTTCCCCACCCGAGGACCTGACGTGAGCCTCAATGCTCGGCGGGCGCACCCCAACCGACCAAGTAATTACAGCAGCGACTATCAACCATACAAGGCCCCCCACAATTTCACGGCTCGGCAGCGACCCCAAATGACTTTCGTTTACTTTCCTTTTCTTTCTTTTTGCGATAATGATGTAATATAGTTTATGGTTCCGAAAAACACAAACGTGTGCTCAACTCCGCAGCCGGGGAAGGTCTAGCGGGAGTGTGTTACAGAATGCCGGAACTCAACAGCCCAGGCGCTTAGCTGACCCGCCCGCGAGCCGCAAATGTTCTGGGAATGAGAAAGAGGCCTCCGCGTCGGTCAGCCTCTTCGAATTTGCCGCTGGTTGTAAATAGGCTGGACAGTATAAGTCGCGACCTAATCCGCATTTTCACGTCAAATCACTCGCCCTTGCCAATGGCCTTTGCTTCTTCGGTCGATTCGGGCCTTGGTGTGGCGAGGCCTAATTCCGGCGAACGCCAGAGGTTTGAGACGAGGAGTTCGCGGATAAAGGTCATCTCCTTTGGCAGGCGGTCGTAGAGTTTGAAGAACAGGTCGTCGTGCATCGCGATCTCTTTGAGCCATATGTCGCGGTCAAGATTCATCACCTGGTCCCATTGTTCTTTTGTGAAATCCAGTCCGCGCCAATCGAGGTCATCGTAACGCGGCATCCAGCCGAGCGGCGTTTCAACGCCCATCGATTTGCCGTGAGCACGTTCGACCACCCATTTCAGGATACGCATATTTTCGCCAAAGCCCGGCCAAAGGAACTTACCGTCCTCGCCCTTGCGGAACCAATTGACCGAAAAGATCCGCGGCGGCTCAGGTATCTGGCGGCCGAAGTCGAGCCAATGGGCAAAATATTCGCCCATGTGATAACCGGCGAACGGCAGCATGGCGAATGGATCGCGGCGAACCTCGCCGATCTTGCCAAAGGCGGCGGCCGTCATCTCGGATCCCATTGTCGCGGCCATATAAACGCCGAACGCCCAGTTAAATGACTGCTGGATGAGCGGTACCACCGAATTTCGGCGGCCGCCAAAGATGAATGCCGAAACCGGTACGCCCTTTGGATTGTCAAAGTCCGGATCGACAACGGGGCACTGCGTTATCGGGGCCGTAAAGCGGGCATTTGGATGTGCGGCAGGCTTTTCGCTGGCCGGCGTCCAATCGTTGCCTTGCCAATCTATGGTGTGAGCCGGCTTTTCGCCGTCCATGCCCTCCCACCAAACGTCGCCGTCGTCGGTCAAGGCCACGTTCGTGAAGATCGTGTTTTCCTTGATCGATTCCATAGCGTTAGGATTAGAGGAGTAGTTCGTTCCCGGAGCAACGCCAAAGAATCCGGCCTCAGGATTGATCGCGCGGAGTTTGCCGTTCTCGTCCGGCTTGATCCAGGCAATATCGTCGCCGACCGTTGTGACCTCCCAGCCTTCTTCCTGGAACGGCTTTGGCGGAATAAGCATCGCAAAATTCGTCTTTCCGCATGCAGAGGGGAATGCCGCACAGACATAGTCCTTGCGTCCGTTCGGTGCTTTCACACCGACAATAAGCATATGCTCGGCAAGCCAGCCCTGTTCCCGGCCAAGGGTTGATGCAATACGGAGGGCCAGGCATTTCTTGCCAAGCAATGCATTGCCGCCGTAGCCTGAGCCGTAGGACATGATGGAACGCTCTTCGGGAAAATGGACGATATACTTGTCTTTCGGGTCCGGCGAGCACGGCCACGGAACATCCGCCTGGCCTTCGGCAAGCGGCATTCCGACCGAATGCAGACAGTGCACGAATTCGCCATCACCAAGTGCATCCAACGCCCTCTGGCCCATACGCGTCATGATCTTCATATTCACGACAACGTACGGTGAATCGGTCAACTGGACGCCAAACTGCGAGATCGGCGATCCAAGCGGCCCCATACAGAACGGAATGACGTACATTGTCCGCCCGCGCATTGAACCCCGGAATTTTGGCGTAAGCAGTGCTTTCATCTCACGCGGGGCCATCCAATTGTTTGTCGGACCGGCGTCGCCTTTTGAAAGGGAACAAATGTACGTGCGGTCCTCAACACGAGCGACATCCGAAGGATGTGAACGGGCAAGAAAGCTGTTCGGGCGC
>JADLDC010000410.1 GCA_020846885.1 Acidobacteriota bacterium
GTGTTCGCGCCGATCAATTCTTCCAGCGTCGAGGCAAATGCGATGGCGAACAAGGAGACGGCCGCCTTGTCGGGCCGGTCGGCGACGTTCAATTCATCTTTCGAGGCTATGCTGGCCGTTTCTACGCACGGACGCCAGTACTACAACGGTGCTTTTCCGGCGAATATCAACAAAGTTCCGGTTATGGTCCGGGTGGACGAGGCCGGAAAGGTCATTGAAGCAGAAGCCGCGATAGCCGATAAGGACTTGAAACGCGATGCCGAGAAAGCTGTTCGGGAATGGAAGTTCAAGCCGTTCTCAACGGAAGGGAAAGCGCGAAGAATGAAGGGCTACGTTGTGTGCACTCTCTTCACTGACCGCTTGATGAAGAGGTAATGACCCGATCGATTTTTTTACCCGTTTCAGGCACGTCACGAAATAATGAGTAAACTCAATAGATTTTTTTCGACCGCAGTACTTTTGTTTTCTGCCGCCGCCGTATTCGGCCAGGACGACACGCGGCCTACGGCCACCTGGCAGGTCCAGAAATATGAGATTTCCGCAACTCTGCCGCCAGCCGATTCTGATAGAAAAGTGACGGTCCGGGCAAAGATCGATGTAAAGAATGTATCGGTCCGCCCGGCCGCGACGCTGACGCTGCGGATAGCTTCTAATGCGGAGGTAACGGCGGTCAAGGTTGGCGAAACGGCGGCCGAACCGGCAAAATCCGAAGAAAAGGTCAATGCCACTACCAACCTGCAGCGGTTGGTGCTGCGGCTTCCATCTGTCCAGCCGAACGGAACCGTTTCGGCGACGGTCGATTACAAATTTGCCGTCAAGGACAACACCGGAATAAGCGCCCTGTCACCGATGGGAGCACAATTCCTGCCGACCTCATTTTGGTATCCGACACCGAATAGCTGGTTCTTTGCCCGCGGAGCAGACTTCGCACCGTTTCGCCTTCAGGTGTCATCGGGCGGCCGAACGGTCATCTCTTCGGGAGTCGAGACGGCCGGAGCATTTGATCAGAAACTGCACGGCCAGCCGTTTTTTGTCGCTGGCGCCTGGGACACTATCAATGCCGGCGGCGTCAGTGTGATGGTGCCAAAGGGAGCGGGTGCTGAGGAACAAAAGCGGGCGGCTGAGATGGCCGCGATCGCGTCCGAAGCGAAGGCGTTTACCGCGACCCTGCTTGGTACGGCTCCGGATGTTCCGCTCAGGATAGTTGCGGTACAGCGCGGCGGCGGCTTTTCCGGCGGCGGTACTATTTTTGTCGATGAAGGTGCGCTTCGGCGAAGCAAGATCGACTCACAGACGGCGATGAGCATTGCGGACGCAGTTGCGAAGTTCTGGCTTGGAAACGCTATAACAGTCACGGGTGATGGGTTCGGCGTCATACGCGAAGGGCTGGCGAAATTTATCGCAACGCAATTCGTCGAGAGCAAGTTTGGGAAGGATGTGGCAGACGTTGAGCGGCTTCGACAGCGGACGGCATACTCGGCGATAGCCAAGCGTGATGCCCCGCTGAATTTGGTTTCGCCGCTTGATGATTATTATTATGCCGCCGTCGCGAACAAAGGAGCGATGATCTGGCGATTGTTGGGCCGACGGGCCGGGCAGGATGAGATGTTTAGCGGCATTCGGGCCCAGATGGCCGACAAAGACCTAACCCTTGCCGAGATCAGGGCGTCGAACGTTGCGAATAAGGAAATACTCGATTATCTCATCGATCAGGTGACAGATGCCGACCTGATGGCGGGGATACCGAGCCGATCAGGCGCGGATTGGAAGGTTGCCTTGCGAAACACCGGCCCTGTCGATATAACAGTGAACGTCCAGGCCGTATTGGCCAACGGAGAGAAGATGGCGGCACCGGCAACGATCAAAGCGACCAGTTTTGGCGAGATCGTTTTCAAGACGCCGCAGAATGTTGTTCGGGCTGAGGTCGATCCGGAAAAGGTCTTTCCACAGTCCGATTATTCGGACGATGTCGCTCCCCGTGATGTAACCGACAGCGATCTGCAGCTGGCCGTCAAGCGTCCGTTCGATCAGCAAAAATATGCCGACGCCGAGGCGACCGCGCGGATCGTGCTGCGTGATTTTCCACGGTTCGACGAGGTAAGGGCCCTACTGGCGCGTTCGTTGCTGGCCCAGAATAAAACGGCAGATGCCGAGAAAGAATTTCGGGCGGTCCTTGAGGAAAAACTTCCGACTGCGCGAAGTATCGCCTGGGCGAACGTCGGCTTGGCCGACATTTCCCAACGGGCCGGCAAAAATACCGAAGCGATAAAATTCGCCGAAGATGCGATCAGGTCCGATGCGGAATACGGCGCAAGTCTTGCGGCGAGAGCAATAAGGAACAAGATCGGTGCATCCGCGGCAACTGACGAATCAGTAAAGGCCTTCTTTTCGCAATTCGATAAGGCGGCGGTCTCCAACCGAAAGGCCGAGCTTGAGACGATGGCCGTACCAGGCGATGTAACGCGTTTTATCTCGGGCATCTCGGGCCAGGCGGTCGAATGGAAAACCGCTGTCTTGCACATCGACAAGATCGACCCGAACAACATTTGGGTAGAAACAAGCCTTGCGATAAAGCTGCTGAACAAAGAACCTTCAAGCGGCATGGCGGTGTTTAGGCTGACCAAGATCGGATCGGGGTGGAAATTGAGCGGTGTGGATATATTCGAGGTTCGGTAAACAAAAAAATGTTATGAAACTCACGGCTTCAATCATGTTCCTATTTGCGTTTGGGCTGTCAGTCACCGCCCAAAAGAACGAAGTTCCTCGCGCAAAACCGGCTTTTGCCGGTTTTTGGGAAGCGGCAGACTCGCGGCCCAAAGGCCCGTTAAGAAATCGTCTCGTGATCACTCAGACCGAGAATACGCTGGAAGTGAAAGCCGCGATCGAATTGTTCGAAATCGACCGCTCCGCAAGCCTGGTTCTCTACACCGACGGGCGTGGAGAAAAGAATCAGGTGAAGGCGGCAGCCGGAACGATGACGATCTCCTCGACAACGAAATGGAAGAAGGACAAGATCGTTCGGAAAATGGAGTTTGTTTACTCGCAGCCGGTAAGTATGCTTGGCGATACAAGACCGATCACCGTTCGAGAGACGGAGACCTATAGCCTTTCAAAAGATGGTGATCAATTGACTATCGAGAATGTCTCGGTTAACGTGGCTCCTGTGACCCAGCTCGCGCGTCCCGATCCACAGCCGAAGATCATCAAGCGGGTCTTTCGACGGTTTAAAAATGAGTGAAGCAACACCTCTGGGCGACCCCCCAACAGGGATCAAATTACTGATAATGGACTGCGACGGCGTCCTTACGGATGGCCGGCTTTACTTCTCGGCGAATGGAGAGGTGATGAAGGTCTTCCACGTCCGTGACGGGCAGGGCATAGCCTCGTGGCACAAGGCAGGTTTCAGGTCGGGAATAATCACGGGCCGTGATGCCGAGGATATCCTGCGACAGCGGGCGAATGATCTTGGGATCGATTTCCTATACGTCCGTTCAACCGACAAGGTACGCGATCTTGAGAGCATTCTGGCCGCGGCTGATGTTTCGGCCGAAGAAACGGCGTATGTCGGTGACGATCTGGCCGATGTTCCTGTTATGAAGCGTGTCGGCTTTCCAGTAGCCGTGGCTGACGCGGTACCCGAAGTAATTGCCGCCGCTGCATACGTGACCAAAGCGAACGGCGGATACGGGGCCGTCAGGGAAGTCGTGGACCTTTTGCTCGCAACTAAGTCTCAAACCTAGACGATCGCCCTTATAAACTCTATCAAGCTCAAGCAGTTTTGGCTTCGTTTCGTTTGATTTCGAGTCTTCTTTTCGTGAGTTTCGTGGTGATGGTTTAAAATCCCGTTCGCGAAATCCACGAAATGAAGACACGAAAATAGACGAAAAGAAGCCAGAAGCTGCCTCGTTATTCGTGAAGCAATCCCAACTTTGCGAACAGCCCGAGCCTGCTTTCGATAAATGCCGGAAGTTCTTTCAACCTTTGCTCGCGTTCAGATGGCTTAAATTCGATTCGGCGTGAAAATTCATCAACCAAGGCATCGCGGTTGCGCGTCCCGTCGCAAAGAAGCAGCAAAAGGCGCATCGCATCGCCTTCGGGCCTAAGGTTCATGCCGGAAAGTGCTGTGATATCGGCGCAGTTCTTTCTTATTTGCCATTGGATAAAACTGCTCGCCCGCGGCTTTTCACCCGGCTTGTCCGTGAATGGCTGGCGAGATCGGTGAAGATAGATAAATCCCTTTTTGAAAAGATCAAGCAGCTGCGCCGCCGCGTTGTCAATTTCGCCCGGCGAGGCTTCGCCCGACAGTTGCGATGCCCTTGCCATCAGTTCATCGAATTCAAGCGGCTTTGACCATGCTTCCTGCAGAGTGATGAGCGCCGCCTTGGTTAGCGGATCTTCGATCGCGATCTCAGTTTCATCCAGCCCCTTGAAGATCTCGGCCGACCGGGAGCGAACATCGGGGTTCTCCGATACGGGCTCGGCCTGTGACGCGAGAAAAAATGAGCGCAATATCGCCGGTTGCGGATGCCGGTCAAGCGTAATATTGTCGCGGCAAACAAGAGAACTGCGAAACGGGCGGCCGCGGATAAAGTCGGTGAACTGCTCACGGCGAACGACGTCATCGCCGAGTTCGTCAAGTTTTGCCGCGATCTCCGGCCGAAGGTTCGATTCGGCCCAATAGGCATCGACTTCCGATAAGAATTGGAGGCCGTGCGGTTTGAGCATGCCGTTGAATTCGTGAAAGTACAATGGCCGGTTCAACGACCCGAAATCGTCGTGAAATATATTCTCAACGGTGCGTTGCGAGTATTGGGAAAGTTCGGCGTTGATCACGGTTTGATAGGCCGTCCCTTTCTCAGCCGCGAAATTCAGAAAGCCAAGATATTGAACGCCCGCCGCGACCTTCTGCACTGGTTCTGCGACTTCGGCGGTGTAGTACTTCATCATGTCCCAGAGCATCTCGCGCATTTTGCAGCCTGGATAGGTGTTGTAGCTTATGTAACCAACGCCTTGCGGTGCGAGGCACTCGGCGTATATCTCAAGGACCTTTGTCCGCACACCATCCGGCACCCATGAGAAAAGGCCGTGGGCGATAATGTAATCAAACTCGCCGAATTGTTCGCGGGTGAAATTCA
>JADLDC010000411.1 GCA_020846885.1 Acidobacteriota bacterium
AAAGCAGAGAGCGCGAAGCACACACACAAGAATCGCGACTTTTGATCTGACGACTGGCTGCAGTAACTTCTTTGCCACACCTACGAGGTTAGCTGCCGGGCTAGGAACGAAAGATTATCCCCGCGGCCGTTTGCCGCTTCGCCCCCCGCGAACCGCATCCAATGATGCACCTCCGCGAATTGGTTCCCCCGCGCCGTTTCGGAGATCCATAACGGCTTCGGTGATCAACTTTTCAACACTCATAAGATACCACAGGCCCCAAAAAGGTTTCAACAAAAAACTGCAAAACAGCCCGAAAATCGAAAAAAAAGTTCGAAAAACTTATTCTATATACGGGAAAATGTACCGTTGCCGCAACATTCGGCCGATCATCGGATCGATGCGCGTCGGCATGGCCCTCACGGCGGACGGCCGCCACGATCTTGAGAATACAGGACTGTCGGATATTGATACCCTTTTGTCAGCTTAACCGGGAATAGACTGAAAATGTCAATAACCATTGCCTATACAGGCACTTACGCGGCTGACCCCAAATCGGCCCGCGCCCGGCGGACTACTTTGCCGGATACAAATGGTAGAGCATCACATATACCGCAACACCCGTCACAGAAACGTACAGCCAGACCGGATAGACCAGCCGGGCGAGCCGTCTGTGAGCGTCAAACCGGCCTTTCAAGGCCCGCCAAAGCGTTGCAATAATAAATGGCCCGACCAAGGCGGCGAGTATCGTGTGCGAGGTCAGGATCGTGAAATAGATCGGCCGTGCAAGGCCTTCACCGGCAAATTTGGTTGGGCCGAGACCATATACGGAAGTCCTAAGCGTATGGTATGTAATGTAGCATACCAAAAAGAGCACCGAAAATGCGCTTGCGCCTAGCATACATGCCCGATGAGCGTGTACCTTCTTTGCCAAAATAAAACAGAGCCCAAGAATCAGAAATATGCCGCTTGAGGTATTAAGGGCGGCGTTGACATGCGGAAAGATCTGGAGGAATTCCATCGAACAGGCTGGCTTATTTCCAAAAGCCGAGCATTAGAAAAAGTACGACCCAAAGGCCGCCCATAAAATGCCAGTACCAACCGACCGATCGTGCCAATTGTCGCCGTCTGGTCAATTCGGCGTCATTTCGCGCAGGGTACCATGAGTTCAGAACTATCGACCCGAGTGCCACGATGCCGCCGGCAACGTGTACGGCATGGGCCGCCGTGAGTATATAAAAGAAACCTCCATAAGGGTTTCCGCTCAAATAATAGCCGCGATTTACAAGTTCCAGCCACAGGACAAGCTGCGATGAGATAAACAGGGCGCCCAGCACCGTTGTCACAACCAACCATTTTCTGGCATCAAGGAATGAGCCTTGATCAACGCCTCGCTTGGCTAGAGAATATGTGACGCTGCTCGCCAGTATGATCGCCGTGCTGATCCAGATCTGAAACGGAAGGTCGAATGGTTTCCACTCAACATCCCGGTTTGTCGAGATCATCAGATACGCGCCGACCAGGCCGGCGAACGTCATCCCAACGGCCATCATCAGGAACCAGGCGATATATTTCGACTTGTCACCAACTGATGGATCTTGGTGATCGACCGTGAACGGGTCACGCCAATCGCCGCCATTCCCTTGTTCACCGCCGCCGTTCCCTGTACCGGCTGAACCTGCGACCGCACCGGCCGTTCGCGAACGAATGTCGGCCCCGTGGACGTCGGAGATAGTTTGTGCTGTGCCCAGCTCCATAAAATCAGCGGTGGTCGATAACGGCAAGAGCAAGTATCAGCGGCAGATAAAGTACCGACACCATCAGCAGCCGCCGGGCCCTCTTCGTTGTCTTCGCTCTCGCCATTAGGATGCTTTCAACCAGGAACCAGAGGCCTAGCACCGTTGCTCCGGCCAGAAATATCGGCCCGGCAAAGTCGAGAAAGAACGGAGCGAGGCTGACCGGGACAAGCATCACGGTAAATAGCACTATCTGCCGCGCCGTTAGCCGTCCGCTTGGCTCAACGACCGGCAGCATCTTTATGCCCGCCTTTGCATACTGCTCCCGGTACATCCACGCGATCGCAAGAAAGTGCGGAAACTGCCACAGAAACAGCATTGCGAACATTGCCCAGGCCCCGAGGCTTACATGATCGGCCGCGGCAGTCCAACCCATCAACGGCGGCATCGCACCCGGGAATGCACCGATCGCGGTCGACGCCGATGTTCGTGTCTTGAGCGGAGTGTACACGAGGACGTAGCCGACGATGACCGAAACGCCCATCGCGGCCGTCAGCGGATTAACGAGAAAAAAGAGGTACGCTTCGGCGGCAACGCATTGCAGAACACCGAAGATCAACGCCTCGTTCGGCGAGACACGATTGGTGGGCAGCGGCCGCTTTGCCGTTCGCTCCATCAAAACATCGGTCCGCCGTTCTATGTACTGATTCAGGGTAGCTACACCGAACGCAAGCAGCCCGATCCCTACCATCGCATTGACAAACAGAACAAAGTCAAAGCTTCCTTCCGTGCCGAGATAGAATCCGGCGGCGGCCGTAATGACGAGCATTGCCGCGATGCGCGGCTTCGTCAGCTCGCCAAACGCGGAAAGGCGTTCACGAAATCCAATCGCTCGATTCTCCTGAAGTTCGGCCGCGGTTACGTTCATACGATATGGGCTCTAGCTGATTTGGTAATGATAGGCTTTTTGACCGAGATTTCCAACCTCTGCAAAAAGCGGAAAGCTTTTGTTCCGCTGAAGCGATTCTAATTTGGGCCGAGGTGACAAACGGGCCTTGCTCAGCTATTCTTATCTATATTTAGTCCATGTCTGCCGCAGAAAGATCAATCAAAGCCGGCGGTGCAGCAAAATCGGCTGCCCCTATTTTCGACCGAATTCTCAATTTTTTAAGCTCGGTCCGTTTTGGCGTTGTCCTATTGTGCGTGATGGTCGGCCTCTCGATGATCGGGATGCTGGTCATACAGCAGAACGTTGACGGGTTTGATGCCTATTTTGCCTCGCGTACGCCGGCTGAGAAGATGATCTATGGGGCTCTCGGCCTGTTCGATATTTACCACAGCTGGTATTTTAACTTTCTCCTGCTTGTCCTCTCGCTGAATATCGTCCTGGCATCGATCGACCGGTTCCCGAGCGCCTGGAGCTACATTCGGAACCCAAAGACGACCGCGACCAAAGATTTTCTTCTTGAGCAGAAATACAATGCTTCGGTTCACGCACCGTCGATGGATACGAACGACGCCATAGAGGCCGTTCGCGCGGCTTTTGCATCAAACGGCCTGAAACCGCAGGTTTCACAGAAAGAATCGCTTTCGTACGATGTGGACAAAGACGGCAACAAGCTCTTTGACCAGACCATTCGGTCAACCGACTCTTTCGTATTTGCCGAACGCGGCCGAACGAACCGGCTTGGGGCTTATATTGTCCACGTTGCTCTATTAACACTGTTCCTGGGGCATTTCGTGGCGTTGCAAACCGGCTTTGACGCAGACGTTCAAATGGTCCCGGGGAACGGCACGGACAAGATCCAAAAGATAGTTTACGACCTCGACAAAAAGGAGAAGTTCGACGTACAGCTTCCCTTCACGATGACGTGTACTGACATTCAGCAATCGCTGATCGATCCGGGCGGTGCGATCGATGTCACCAATACACTTGATTGGCGCACGCAGCTCCGGATCGATGACCCCGAATACGGCACCACCGTGGCCAATGTCAGCCTTAACCAGCCGTTCTCATATCGCGGCTATCGCTTCTTTCAGGCACAAACCATACCGGTCGGCAACGCCCGGACAATAAAGCTTCAGCTTACGCCGCAGGACGGCGGAGAGGCGGCAACACTTGATATTCCTCGTCTCGGCTCGGCAACCCTGGCCGACGGAACTTTGGTCGAGTACGATGAGTTTCTGCCCGATTTTGCTTTCAATGCGGAAGGTAAACCTGACACGCGTTCGGGCGAATATAACAATCCGGTCGCGGTCCTGAACGTTACACCTCCCGGCGGCCAGCGAACGCGGGTCTTTGCCTTCGGAACCGGGATGGCGGACAACATTCCGGTCGGAGCTCCGAAACTTGGCTATAAATGGCGCTTGGCCGAGTTTGAAAAGTCGCCGCTCGCCCATGTTCTTTCGATCAAATACGATCCGTTCAACGGGGCCTTCATCGCTTGGTATTTTGGCGGATTTGGCCTGATCGCGTCGCTCATCTTTGTCTTTTTCTTTTCGCACCGGCGTGTTTGGGCCCTGATCCGGCCTTCTGCAAATGGAGGCACCGATATCGTGCTCGGCGGCCACACCAACCGCAACCCCGCCGGTTTTGAGACCAGGTTCGAGAAACTCGCCACCGATGTGCGAGCGAGATCGACTACATCCGATCCCCGTCAAAGCTGATCGGACATGGAGAATGCTATGTCACAAGTATTAACGGCCAACGACATATTCGAATCCAAAGCTAGCCCAACATGGCTGTCGTATCTTCCGGCTGCACTTGCCATTGGCGGTGCCCTTATCATGCTTGGACTGCGGCTCCAAATAGGCGACGGTTTTATCAGTGATGGCGCACTGATGATGATCGCTCTCGCGGCTTACATTTTCGCGGCCCTATTTCAGCTGACGAACCTCTACGCACCGTCGGAAATGGCAAGGAAACTTGGCCTCTGGGCGGCAACGCTTGGCGTTTTCTTCAACCTTTCGAGTTGGCTTGTCAGATGGGTGGCGGCCTATGATCACGAGATCCTAAAGATGCGTGCCGTCGGCAATATGGAGAGTCCGTGGATCTTTCGCTACATTCCGTTCGCGAACCTGTACGACCTAAGCCTGGCGTTCGCATTCGGTGCCGGGATCGCCACTCTTCTTTTGGCCCGCCGACGAAATCTGCAGATCCTTTGCGCTTTCACGCTGCCGCTTGCGGCGATAATTTTGACCCTTGCCCGATTCATCGGCGGCGAGTTCGTCGATCTGCCGCCGGTCCTTGATTCATACTGGCGGCCGATCCACGTCGGCGTTGCCTCGCTCAGTTACGGCGTAGCCTTGGTCTGCTTTGCGGTCGCCGTCGTTTACCTGCTGAAAGATAAGGCAAAGGTCGAGGCGATGGCGGTGTGGTCAAGCGTATTTGCACTGGCGGTCATAGCGACTATCAGCAAATTTTCGGTGCTGACCGGCTTCGTTTACCGAGCCGGCATCTTTCTTCAGAATCCAAATGGCGGAAAGCCGTTCTCGGCCCCGTTCCGCCTTGACGTCCCGTATGTTGGTCCCGCCTTGGTGGTCGCCGCTGTTCTTTTGTTAGGTGTGATCGTCGCCTTTCTTCTCTATCTATATCAGTCCAACGAAACGGCGCGGACGCTTGGCCATTTCCTGCTTAAACTGGCGCTTGTAGCACAGATCATCGCGATCGTACTTCTGGTTTCGGGCATCAAAGGCACGACGGACGTTCAGGCGAAACTCCAGGCTCAACTTGCCGCCGACCCGGTCCAGTATGCTGTCGCCGGCAAGGCCGTCGCGGAACGCCAGCAGCTATCAGCAAAAGAATTTGCCGCCCTGACCCCTGCTCAACTCGATCAGGCCGGCCGCAGCTATCTTCAGACGAACGGCGATAAGCTCTTTCTAAGCCTGGGCACCAATCCGGTCGAACTTGCCGGCCTCTTGACCGCTCTTGCCGGAACCTTTTTTGTTCTTCTCTTTTCGTTCAGGACGGAAAAACTGCGCGAGCGTTTGCCAAGCCTTGATACGCTTGACGGCCTGATGTACAAGACGGCCTGTCTTGCGTTTGCTGGCCTCGCGATGCTCTTGATCACGGGCGCGATCTGGGCCAACGAATCCTGGGGCAGGCCGTGGGGTTTCGATTCAAAGGAAACCGGTGCTCTGGTGGCCTGGCTTACATACGCCGCGTTCCTTCATACGCGAATTTCGCGCGGCTGGTCGGGGCGGAGCTCGGCATATTTTGCCCTGATAGGCTTTCTTCTCGTGATCTTTACTTATCTCGGCGTAAGCTATCTGCTGCCGGGGCTGCATAGCTACGCCTAGATCAAAACGGCGTTACTCGATCGTCAACCGCACAACATCGACGATCGAGTAACGCGATATCGAACCATCTTTTAGGATCACGGTCAGCACACCTTTATCTACGCTGAATTTGAATACCTCGCTCATTTTCTTTTCCAGCGAGCTTCCGTCTTTGAATTGAATGACCAGGTTGATCGATTCCAAAGGATCGGGCTTTGCTTCAACAGACGCCTTCGGCAGGTCGTCCTTGTCAGTCAGCGTACGAAAACCCGGTGATCGATCTCGCTTCTGTTTTTCCGTGACCGCTGCCTTGGGCGGTGCCTTTTCAGTTTTCGCTTTAGGTTCGGCTTTTTTCGCTTCCGTCTCGTCGTCCGGTTTCTCCGCATCCTTCCTTGGCGGCCCCACCCGCTTTGAACGGCGGCTCGCTGCCGACGCCGAGCGGCCCGGAGCCGGCGCCTTTGGCCTTTCGTCGGCTTTGACCGGATCATCTGCTGCGGACGCCGGCTTTCTCTGCGCTATCTCAGCATCAACCGGTTTATCCTGCTGCTGCTGCTCCGCCGTCGGTTCAGGTTTATTCTCCGGCTGATCTTCTGATTTGGCATCCGCCTTTGCAACCGTTACTTCAGGTTCGGACGGCGGCGCGGGAATGATAGTTCCGGCCGAGGTTACTCGTATCCCGCCGCGGTCTGCGCCTGCAACTTTGGGCATCTCGGGAGCATTGGGGACATCATCGGCCCTCAGGGCGGCAAAACTCCCTGCAAATTTTAGTCTAAAGGTCGCCGGATCGTCGTTCGGAGTTCGGCCCTGAACGCGAAGCAGCAGACGCTCCGGCTTGCGAAGATAGACGGCCCGGCCGGTTTCCGCCTCACCATAATCCGCATATACCACGATCTTCGTTACCGGCCGCATTCCGTTTGCCGTAAAAACGTCGATGTCGCCTGAAAAATTCCGGGTCACAAGGTTTATGAACAGGTCACCTTGCTCCGCGCCCAAGGCATAGTAATATGTCGTAACACGCGAATCGCCCAAGTCACGGGCCTTTATCGTGCCTGAGATCTCATTTGTTGTAACCGCGGTGGGAAAATCCTGGCTGTTCGATTGCGGAAGAGCGCGCACCGCCAGCCCGAGCGTAAAGACCGCTCCTAGAAGAAAAGCTCTGGCACAGGTTATCCGCATCGTGACCGGGCCGATCGGCCCATAATGTTCACATTTGATTCTATCAGGCTTTTACCTTGCCGCAATACTTAAATGGCCGGCATCCATTCCTGGCGCCGGCCATTTAGCAAGTACCTTTGTGACCTTTGTGTCTTCACCTTGGCGCCCTTTGTGCTTAAAGCCATTAACACAAAGGCGCAAAGGGCTGATACAAAGTTCGCAAAAAAAGAAGCGGGCTACATGCAAATTATCTCATATAGGCGATTGGGCTATTTCGCCCCGGCGGCCTTGGCGGCTTCCGCCTTGTCCTGCAGTATCTCGATCGCCTTTTTCATCTGAATGTCCTCAACCGTCTTTTTCACCTCGACCTGCGGCGTTGGTGTCGGCTGCGGATTCTGTTTCTGGTCTTCCTGATCGCCGATCATATCTTCGACCTCGACCGGTTCCGGCGTATCGGGCCGTTTGACCTCGACGGTCGGCTTTACACCGGTCGTATTTCTGTCTTCGCCAAGGAATGGAACGCCGCTAGGCGATGCCCATTTTGCGGTGGTCAGCAGCAGGCCGTCGCCGGCGCGAAGCGTGAAAAGCTGCTGCTCGGTGCCCGCGCCAAAGCTGCGTTCACCTACGATCTCGCCGCGTTTTCGGTCTAGGACCGCCGCGGCAACGACTTCGCCCGGCCCAGCCGTGCCAAGATCGATCACGACCGCAAGCTTGCCGTCAAAGACCGCCTTGGCCGGATCAGCGGTAAAGGTCTTGGTGACCTGGTTATCCTTGCCAATGACCTTTGCCAACTCGCCGCTGTTTATAAACAGGTTCGCCGTGTTCACAGCCTCGTCGAGGGTGCCTGTCGCTACGCCGCGAAGATCGAGAACGATCTTTTGCACGCCCTGCTTTTTCAGATTCTCGATCTGCGTTTTGATCTGGTTCGCCTGGCCTGACTCGAGACTGTAAACCTTTATAACACCTACTTTTCCGGCCTCAACACGAGATTCTGGATTAGGTATTTTGTAATCGCCCCGCGTGATCTTTAATGTCATCGGCTTTGCGCCTGAACGCAGTACACGCAGGTTGACAGCGGTTCCCGGCTGGCCGTAGATCATCTGCTTTGCGTCATAGAGCGATATGTCGCGGGTCGCCTTGTTCTCGATGTACTCGATCACGTCGCCCGCTTTTAGCCCGGCCCGGTCGGCGTCAGAATCCTTCATCACCGAAACCACATACAGGTAAAGCGAGACTTGGGAAAACTCGGCCCCAATGCCCGTCTTTTTCGTGTTTTTGGCCGCGTTGTAATCGGCCACCTGCTGCGGCGTCAGATACGACGAATAAGGATCAAGCCCGCCGACCAGTCCGCGCAAGGCACCGAACCGCACCTTTTCGAGGTTCGGCTCGTCAACATAATCGTTCTGAATGTGCTGCAGGACCGATTCAAATATCCTTACCTGGGCGCCGGCGTCGTTGATCGGCTGCTGGGCCCGCGTCCACGGGCTGAGAATGCCGCCGATCACGGCGTACAGGCCGACGGCCGCCGAGATCATCAGGATCGAGAGCTTTCCGCGAAATGACATAGATTACCTCTTATGATAAATACTGACTTCTGTATTACGTTCCCGCCCGCCAAATGGTTTGCCGAAGTCGGTGCAAACAAGCGATTATATAATTTACGTGCAGGATAAGGAAACAATTAATCCCGAACATTTTGCAGAACCGGCCGAGGTTCCCCGCAGCGGCCGGATAGTCGCCCTTGACCCTGGGACCAAACATATCGGCGTCGCCGTTTCCGACGTGACCCAGACAATTGCAACGCCCGTCAAAACCATCCAGCGGCGAAGCTGGAAAAAGACGCTTGTCGATGTCAAAGACATTCTAGGTCAGTTCGATGCCGTCGCTCTCGTTATTGGTTTGCCGCTTAACACCGACGGAACCGAAAGTGAGATGTCGGCCGATGCCCGCCGGATCGCACGAAACGTCTCGCTTTCGCTAGATATTCCTGTATTTCTCCAGGATGAACGCGTCACATCGTATGAGGCACGCAGCCGACTGTGGGAACGCGGCGTCGATCCGCGCGACACAAAACGCCTGGTTGACAGCGAAGCCGCGGCGATCATCCTGACTGATTTCCTCGCGGCCCGGAACTAAAAATGCGGCGATGACGCGCAGCGTAGATCCAGAAGTGTCGGCCAGTTCCCTGTTTCGTGAGTTTCGTTCTTGTCCGTGCGTTTCGTTATGGCGAAGATCGACCATAACCACGAAATAGACGAACAAAGACCGCAAAAATGTCCGAAACGGTGAAGGCACCTTCCTCAGGCAAACTTTCACACCCGGCCGTGCAACAATATGGTCTGATGGAACAACAAATTATTCACGCATGCCTTTGCTGAAACCTTCTCACATGAAAAGTATTCTTTTTACGATCATCCTCGCTATGCCGATCTTCTCGTTTGCCCAAACTCCGCCGATCGAGCCCGGCGTTTCGCTCGAACTGGCAAAATGGCGGGCCGCGCATTATTCGGATGTTCGGTACAAGCTCAACCTGACGCTCGAAAAAATGTCGCCGGTGCTAAAAGGGACGATCGAGATACGAGTCAAGCTGTCAGAACCGCCTGCGTCAGCGGGCGGCCAGCCTCTCGGCAGCGGGACAGAAACACGACCGGTAGGGGGTGTGCCCCCGATCATTCTCGACTGGCGGAAGTTAAAAGGCCACGAGGAGAAGTCCACGATCTCAAATGTGTTTGTAAACGGCCGGGCCGTGAAGAATCCAGTCGCTACCGCTCCCGGTTCTGACACGGAGCACCTCATATTCAGCGACGGCGTAGTCGCTGGCGAGAATGTCCTCAAGCTCGATTTCACCTCGCCGATCCTCACAAGCGGGTCGGCGATCACGCGATATGTTGATAAAGAGGACGGGTCGGAGTACCTCTACTCGCTATTCGTCCCGTCCGATGCGAGCACGGCATTCCCGGTGTTCGATCAGCCGGATCTGAAGGCGAGGTTTGAGCTGATTGGGTTGCTTCCTGATGGCTGGACGATCGTGTCCAACACCGCTGGCGGACGATACGGTACCAATGATTGTCCGACAGTCTTTCCGGACCGCCCGCCCATTTGCCTGCAAACCTTCAGATTCGACGAAACCAAACCGATCAGCACCTACGTCTTCGCGTTCGCGGCCGGGCCGTGGGAGAAAATGTCAGAACCACCTGCGGTAGCGGGTGGTTTAACTTCGCAGCCACTCACTTCAAGCAAATCGAAGACAAGTGGATTGGTGGCGTCGAATACCCAGCTTCAACCACCCGCTACCGCAGGTGGTTCTGACATCTACGTCCGCAAGTCGCAGGCCGCAAAGTTCAAGCCTCACGCGGCTGAGGTGTTTCGCCTCAACCGCGAAGCGGTCAAATTCTTCGAGCAATATTTCGATTACAAGTTCCCGTTCCCGAAGTACGATCTGGTTTTGATACCGGAGTTTCCGTTCGGCGGGATGGAGCATGCCGGAGCTACTTTTCTAAGAGAATCTTCGATCATCTTTCCGCAGGAGCCGACCAAAAACGATTACATCTCGCGGGCGACGCTTATCTTTCACGAAACGGCGCATCAGTGGTTTGGCGACACGGTGACGATGCGTTGGTTTGACGATCTTTGGCTAAAGGAAGGCTTTGCGACGTTCATGGCGTACAAGGCGCTCGAAAAGATAATGCCCGAAATGAACGCCTGGAAAGTCTTTTACGAACGCGTCAAACAATCCGCCTACCAGACCGATTCGACCAAAGGCACAACGTCGATCTATCAACCGATCGCAAATCTAAGCGCGGCAAAATCCGCCTACGGTGCGATCGTCTATAGCAAAGCCCCGGCGTTTTTAAGACAGGCAGAGTTCTACCTCGGCGAAGACAAGTTTCAGGATGGAGTCAGGAAATTCTTGAGAAAACACGAGTACGGCAACGCCACGTGGCAGGATCTTGTTTACAGTCTCGCCGGTTACAGGAACTCGCACGTTCAAGAATTCGCGCGGCCCTTCGTAACGGAACCGGGAGTGCCGATAATCAGATTCAATCGCGACACCCCGGCACATGCGAGCTGCGAAAATAAGGCTGGTGTCCACTTGTCATCGAGGTCCGACGCGATCGGCTACACCTATTCGGACAATTTCAAACCGTACGGAGACTGGGGAATGGACGTCAACGTACTTCTACGGCACGTAGATGAAGAAGCCGTCGGAAAACAACGAATCAGGGCGGGTAACGGCTATTTGATGTTATTTCCTCGGTTACGAGACGAGAACGGTTGTCCGAAAGGGAAATTTGAAACACCAGCATTGATTTTCCCAAACTACGGCGACTACGGCTACGGCATTTTCCTGCTCGACGAGAAGAGCCGCGATTACGTGCTCAAAAACATCCAGAATGAGAAAGATCCGTTCCTACGGGCGATGATGTGGGGAGCATTATGGGACAGCGTCCGCGAGGGCGAACTCGACCCGCGGGTGTTTGTGGATCTGGTGGTCAAGGTCTTGCAGAAGCCCGCGCGTGAGCAAGGGCGTAATCAGGAGGTTGATAGTCACGCCCTTACTAACGTGCGGGCTTCTGCATTGGATGACGAATCCACCGTCGCACTGCTGCTAAATCGCGTCGGCACAGCGATGAACTACTACTTGTCAGAACCACCTGCGTTAGCGGGTGGGTTCTTGGCACCGCGCCGCGAGAAGAACCCGCCCGCTAACGCAGGCGGTACTGACTTGCGGTCGCGGGTCGAGGACATGCTGATCGAGCGGATGCAAAACGCACCGACGCTTGGGCAGCGGATCACGTTTTACCGGGCATTTTTGAGCATAGCCGCGAGTGAAAATGGTCGGAGAGTGCTGAAGGAGATGCTTAAGTCAGAACCGCCTGCGGTAGCGGGCGGTTTAACATCAAAAAGCGCGACGACAAGCTCGAACTCGCACGTGAGCAACCTTCAACCACCCGCTACCGCAGGTGGTTCTGACCTGCCACTTAAGGCCAAAGACAAGTTCGACATTGTCACACGCCTGCTTATTTTGGCCGACCCTGACGCGCCCAAATTACTGGCAGAGCTTGAGAAAACCGAGACGAGCGACGATGCCAAGCGCTATGCCTACGCCGCGAAAGCCGGGATACCAACCGCCGGGAACAAGGCGAAATACTGGAACGATTTCATCAACAACAAACAGATCAGCGAAAGCTGGATCGAAGCCGCGATGGGGCCGTGGAATTCGATCAGGCACAGCGAACTGACGCTGCCGTATCTAGAAAAAGCGTTGCAGGAACTGCCCAACCATAAACGCAGCCGCAAGATATTTTTCGTCAACGGCTGGCTCGGAGCATTCATCGGCGGCCAGCGTAGCGAAGAAGCACTCGCCGTCGTAAACAAATTCTTTGCCGACAACCCAAACCTCGACAACGATCTGCGGCTAAAGGTGCTGGAAAACGTAGATCTGATAGAACGCGCGGTGAAGATACGCTCAAAATTTAAGTCGCAATGAGTACGGAAGAAATGGCCGCAAAGAAACGCAAAAAGCTCAAAAAGACCAGATCTCAATTTCTTTTTGCGCCTTCTGTGCTTTTTTGCGGCAATGATCTTATTGCACTTTTTTGCGGCAATCCTCTCATCGCGGGCCAAACGTTGTTTTGCTCTTCGCCGCGGCCTCGACGGCCGATCTCGAGAACGGGAAAACCGCCGGGGTTCCCGAATTCCACAACTCGAATTGATCGCGGAAATGCACCGATCGGTTGTCGCCGCTTTGCCCAAGCGGGATCACGAACCTTGTCGCGTCCCAATTTCCGGGGCTTGCGATGTGCCGCATTGAGACGAACATCCCGACATCCGGCGTTTGCCCGGAGCCGTTAACACCCTTTGGCTCGACCAGAAATTGTCCGCCGATCAGCGGTGCCGCCGACAGCGGGTGATAGAACCGTGTACGGTACACATTCTCCCATCGCCAGTTTGATTCGTCCGCCCCAAGCCGTTTTGCTAAGTCCGTCCGCCCGGCCTTATCGCACACGCCGATCAGATCGTTCCACGTCTTAAAATCAGGCGGCAGCCATTTCGAGCCTTCCTTTCCAACGGCCCAAAATAGAATGCGCTCGCGAACCGCGGCGGCGGGTACAGGCTTGTTCGCTTCGGCGATCCGGTTGGCAATGCAGTTTCTGATCTCGTTGACCAGCACCGGCGGCTTTGCATCGGCACGCATCATTCCGTCCCAATCCTTCAACGCGGCGATAGTTTCTGGCGACGCTGCGGCTGATCTGGTTATCTCTTTTGCAAGCATTGAGAACGGCAGATTAAAGATGTCGTACTGCACATCCCGCACATCATCCATCGTCAGCTTTGTTCGCCCCGAAAGCCGGTCAAAGATGCGGTGTGCGCGCCACGGCGTCGCGGCATCGCGCGACATCTGCGGATATTTGTAAGATGTACCGACAATGCGCTGATTGGCGGTGACGATCAGGCCGGTCGCCGGGTTGTACAAGTTCGGCAGTTCATCGAACGGAATATACCCGGTCCACTCGCCATCATCGGAAGAACCGTCGTAAGGTAATTCACCGCTTAGCGTTTTGCGGATCGGGATGCGGCCCGCGGCATACCAGCCAATATTTCCACTAGTATCGGCATACACAAAATTTTGCGTCGCTCCGCCATACGTCATCAAGGCCCGCTTGAAATCATCCCAATTCTTGCCGCGGTTCAGATTGACGAATGCTTCAAACTCGCTGTTTTGCGGATCAAATGCCGTCCATTTCAGCGCGTACCTCTTTCCGCCGTCTTCAAGAATAATGGGGCCGTGGCGCGTTTCAACTACGTCGAGCGAAACGGTATCGGTATCCGATTTCACAAGGCTTTTCCGGACCTTTATCTGTTCAGTACGAACCGTGGCGGGTGCCCAACCGGACGGAGTTTTGTAACGCAGCGGTGAAGCGGCCGTGCCCTGTCCGTCAAACGTTTCGACAAAAACATCCTGTACATCCGGGCCGACGTTGGTCGCTCCCCACGCGAAATATTCGTTGTGGCCCAGCACTACGCCGGGCACACCTGGAATCGTCACGCCCGCAACACGCATCGTCGGCGTGGCCAGCTGCGACATATACCAAATGCCGGGCGCGGTCGCCGCAAGATGCGGATCGTTTGCAACCAGCGGCTTGCCGTCTGCCGTCAGCTTGCCGGAAATGACCCAGTTGTTGCTTGCCGCCAGGTCTTCAGCATATAGCCCGATCTCAGCCAGCGAACGGCTGCGGATATTTTCCAATCGGTCGGCCGCGGCAAGCAGCGAATCTTGCGAAAGCCCGGGCGTAAGCAACGTCGTATTACTCGGTTTTCCATTACGCCCTTGCGCAACCGCCGGCTTCTGCATTTGATCCGAACCGAACAGGATAACATCATACGGCGTGACCTGGTTGGTCAGGTCTTTGACCTTATCCGCCGGGAGCGAAGCGGCGGCCGCACGCTGCAGATCAAAGCGCCATGTTGAGCTGAGCGCGTCCGCAAGGATCTTCCCTATAACAATAGTGTCAGACGGCTGCCACGGCCCCGGCTTGTATTGAAGAATTCGGAATTCGGTCGGCAGTGTCTCGGGAGTTAGCGTGGCAATATAGGCATTGACGCCGGCGGCATAGCTTTCAAGCACCCGCCGCAGTTCGGGCGAAAGATATTTAAGATTCTCTTCGGCTACCCGTGCAAATCCGTATCGCCGCCAAAGCTTGTCATCCTCAAGCGCCGGCGAACCAAAGATCTCAGCCGTCTCGCCGCGTGCCCGCCGCCGCATCAGGTCCATCTGCCACAACCTGTCCGACGCGGTGACATAGCCCTGAACGAAGTATAGGTCAGGTTCGTTCTGTGCTTCGATATATGGAATGGCGCGGGCATCTCGCCGCACGATAACCGGCGCGGACAAGCCGGAAACATTCAGAGTATTCTGCGACGACTGTGCAAATGCGGCGGCCGCGGCCAGAGAGATCACAGCAAGGAAATAGAGCTTTCGGGGTTGAATGAACATGAAGGAACGATAACCAAATTGCCGCCCTGTGGCAAACGTCCGGCGGGTCCGGTTTATCTGCGGCTAGTCAGGCAACACGTGGTTTATTTTGCCGTTCATTCCAGTCTGGGGTACACTCACCTTGAATTGCATTCGAATCACGATCGCTTCGCCTAACAACTTATGAAAACGAGGATATTTATAATAGCGGCCGCCGGGATATTTGCTCTTGCGGCATGTTCGAGTCCGCAGATCACGAACCAAAGTTCGACGAACTCAGACCGCGTTACCGCATCGCCATCAGCCGCTCCTACCGCCGACGTGATGGCCGCTGGCAGACAGCTTTTTCTCGACAACTGCTCCGATTGCCACAAAGAAAGCGGAAAGGGCGGCCCAATGGAGATCGAGGGCAAAAAGATCGAGCCGGACGACTTGACATCGGACAAACTGCGCAAAGTGCCGGACGACAAGCTCTATCGCTACATTTACAACGGTGTCGAAGATGACGGCATGCCCGCGTTCAAAGACAAATTGAGCGAGGCCGAGATACGCGAGGTCGTCCGATACGTGCGTTCCGAACTCCAGGGAATGCCGCTCGCCGCCCCGACAAAAGGCCTCGGCGTCGATTGATATTTGCAATCACGCCCTCAGAACACTAAACTCTCATTTCGAGCACCCTTAGCTCAGTTGAATAGAGCGTCTGACTTCGGATCAGAAGGTCGCAGGTTTGAGTCCTGCAGGGTGTACCAAGATCACTTTGTATGTCAATCATGTAAGAAAGCAAGGCGGCAGCAGGAGCCGCCTTTTTTCGTGTGTTTCGTTCTCTGTTTCGAGTTGTTTCGTGGTGGCGAAGCAGAAACCCGGACCACGAAATACGTAAAACAATGAACGAAACACACGAAATAAGAGGTTGGTTCCCACGGAAAAGCGGACGCCGAATCGCTGGGTCGTTCACAGGCATTTAGGCCACCTATTTTCGGTTAAGATCAGTATCGAAAATCGAATGTAGACTCAAATGGACTTTTCGATAACTTCGTGCGTCTAAAGCAGATGACGCACGGAGGTTGTTGCCGAATGAGATCGCTGTTGTTTCTGGCCTTTTCTATCCTGCTTCTGATCCCTCATATTTCAGCTCAAACCAATTTGACCGTTACTAACGGGAGCAAGAACATCGGCAAGGCACGGGACCGGAAGGCTTTTGTTTGGGCCAACCCGAGCGCGTCGAATATGGTCTTTGACCGGTGGGTGGGCAACACGGCCCTTGTCGAAGACGTTTATTCGGCATCGACGCTTGTAAATCCGCTCAGCAAGAACATTGATCTGACGGCCACCTATAAAGCGGCCCCGAGTTGGAGCTTGACCGAAGAGACGATCGGCGGCGTGGATGTGCTTTATTACATTCCGCAAAACCCGGTCGCCGTCATTTTTCGGCTTCACGGCACGGGCGGCAGTGCCCAGTCAACTTTATCCAGTGTAGAAAGCCGACTTTTCTCGAACGATGCCGTCGCCGCCGGATACGGCATTATCGCATTGGACAGTGTTGACCGGGGAAACGGCGAATGGAGCCTCGCCCCGCCGCCGAACAACCCGGATATCAGCAACATCCAGGCGATCATCGCAAATTTGCAGCAGCGGGGATTGTTATCGGCGAACACGCCGCTGGTTGCTCAGGGCACTTCCCGCGGCGGCATATTCTCGTCACTTGTTGTTTATTATCTTAATTTCCAAGCGGATGCCATCTATATCGCCTACGGCGCCAATTTGATCATGCCTCAAACGACGGTTCCAACGATCTTTTGCCTGGCGGCGAACGACGACCAGGCGATGGTTGGCGATGCGGGAAATCAAAATGCCTACAACCAGGTCCTGAATCTGCAAGGCCGCGGCATAATGGCAAGCTACAACCTGCACCCGTCATCGCCGGTCTATCCTGAAAGGTTTTGGCGAATAGCGAATCTGACCGTTGACGATTCGCACGCGATCTATAACGCTCTCCGGGCCAATGGCTTTCTCGACAGCCGCGATTTTCTTATCCAAAATCCAAGAGGATCAAATTGGCAATCCGTTATTCCGCCGCAATACCAGCCTTACTTGACCGGCATTAGTTCCGTCCTCGGAGCCGCCTACGCAAGCCACAATTTCTACAGCGACCACAACGCCCGCGTGCTGCGATTTTTCTCCGACGCTTTGGCCGCCTCGAAACAAAAGCTGCGTTTTAGGTGAACGCAGAAACTCAGGATTCAGGTGAAATAGGCCGGTTCACTCCGGCAGGTCCATTCGCTTAAGAAGATCTTTGTAGCGCGAGTCTGAGTGGAGGGGGATGAATCTCCGGTCGGATCTAATGAGGACCATTTCCGCATCGCGGCGGGCGAGTCCCTTTTCGAGATATTCGAATGCTTCGTCATTTTCTCCGAGCAGGACATGAAATATCGCAATGTTTACGAACGGAACGGTCTCGCCGCGTTTCGCTTGGGCGCGATAGTCGGCCAGTTCCTTCCGGTAGATCCCTTTCAAGCCGTTTCTTGAAGCAGTCGCGCGCGTGGCGGCGATCTCGTCCGCCGATCTGCCTTGCAATTCCTGGAGTTTCAAATACGATTCGATCGAGGCCGTTTCGTTGTCAAGGAGCGCATAGGCGATGAACCGGTGTACAAAGACCATTTCAAACGCGGGATCGAGTTCAAGTGTCCGGTCCCATTGCCGCAAGGCCTCGTCGTACCTGCCTGCGTTTGCGAGCAGCACTCCGACATCAGTGTTGATAACAAGATTTAGCGGGTCGAGGTCACGCGCCCGTTCAATTGCCAAGAGCGCCTCCTCTTGTTGCCCCAGCGTCGCGAAAGCGA
>JADLDC010000412.1 GCA_020846885.1 Acidobacteriota bacterium
CAGATTCCAGCATGGGCGCGGAAATGAGCGGCCAGCTTTTTGTAAATCCAAGGCCCTTGTTCATCACGGCCGGTGTCCTCTTTTTTCTCGGCGCCCTTCCGGGAATGCCCCATTTTGCGTTCATCACATTGTCGCTTGCAACTGGAGGTATCGGCTATCTTTCGTGGAAACGGGCCGGTTCTTTGGCCGAGCAAAAGGCCCTTGAAAAGGTTGCGGAAGAAAATGCCGAATCTGCCCGCCAACCTGAGCGAATGGAAAGCCTTCTCAAGATCGATGCACTTGCACTCGAGGTCGGATACGGATTGGTCGGACTGGTCAGCAGCGGCGATTCATTCCTAAATCGTATCCGCGAGATACGCCGTCAGGCGGCAATTGAACTTGGAATAATCGTACCGTCGGTCCACGTTACCGATAACCTCCAGCTCCCGCCCCGGGAGTACGCTATTTTATTGAAAGGAGAGAAGATAGCATCGGGTGAGATACACCCGGACGGCTATCTTGCGATCGATCCGGGCGTTGTTCGCGAAAAGATCGCCGGTGTGGAAACGATCGATCCCGCGTTCGGAATGCCGGCCGTCTGGATACGCCGAACCGAGGATCGCGACAGGGCTCTCACGTCCGGCTATACCGTGGTCGATCCGACAACGGTCATCTGTACGCACCTCTCAGAGATAATCAAAAATAACGCACACGAACTGCTTGGCCGGCAGGAGGCGCGAACGCTTCTTGACGCACTGGCCGAAAGCCATCCAAAGACCGTTGAAGAAGCGACGCCAAAGGTGCTTTCGCTTGGCGAGATCCAGCGCGTTCTGCAAAATCTTCTCCGCGAGCGTGTCCCGATCCGCGATCTTGCGACCATCCTCGAATCGATAACGGATGTCGGCGTGGTGACGCGTGATGTCAATGCTTTGACAGAAGCTGCCCGCGTTTCGCTTGCCCGAACGATCTCCGGCGGCCTGGCGAACGAAAATGACGAACTTGCTGTTCTGACCCTTGATCCGCGGCTCGAATCGCAGCTCGCCGAACGTCTCGGCTTGCTCGGAGGAGCGTCGCAGCAAGTGATCGAGCCTGAATTCGGCCGCCAGCTTCTTGAAAAGATCGAGACCGCGTGCCGTGCGGCGGTAATGTCGCGGCCGATCGTTCTGTGTTCAGCGATGGTGCGTCCGCACCTGAGAAAACTTACGGAACGGTTCTTGCCTGAACTGGTCGTGATGGCCCATGGCGAGGTCGCCTCGAACGTGCGGCTCGTCTCTATGGGAACGGTCAACTAACGGTCCGCCTCTTCATACCCCTTCTATGATGAATATTCGTAAATATCGTGCCGAAACTACACGCGAAGCCCTTGAGCTGATCAAACGCGACCTTGGCGAAGACGCTTATGTACTTGAGACAAAGCGCGTTCGAACCGGCGGGTTTCTTGGCCTGCGTTCGAGGTCCGAGGTCGAGGTAAGCGCCGCGACAAGTGAGGCGTTATCTGGAAATGGGAACGAGAGCGGTTCTGCTCCCGCTGGTTCCGAAAAGCTTGTGGATCTAAAGGATGAGGCCGCGGCCGGGCCTAATTTTTCCGCCTACATCGCACCGGCAAAAGATCGCAGCCTTATGAACGCTCTGGCGTCGCGTGCCGCGAGTTCCGCCGATTTTGAAGAAAAGGCCGAGCGCATTGGCCAGGACGTGCCAGTGCCGAATGCCGACGCCGTTGAATTGAGCCCGGACGCTCCCCGGTTTGTTTTTCCCGCAACAAAGAGGTCACCGATCGAAAAGCCGGCCGCAAGCGCAAATGGCCCGGATATCAGAACTGCCCCGGCCTCTGAACGGGATATCGAACTTCTTCGAGCTGAAATGCGCGAAGTAAAATTCTCACTTGGCGCTCTCGCGGGCATCCAAAACGGTGTTCGCCGCGGCGGATCGGTCGATCTTGGCATCTTCGGAATGGGTGTCGATCCCGCGATGCAGGACGTTTTCAACGAGCTGATCGCCGTTGGCACCCCGGCCGAACTTGCACAGCGCTTCACAATAGAGCTGGAGGGTTCCGATCATGCGGCATCCGCACGGAACGCTCTCATGAACTCGCTTCCGGCCTCGATCGATTTTGTACCTGAGATCCTCAAAGGCGATGCGGGATCGATCCTCGCCATCATAGGCTCGACCGGTGTCGGCAAAACAACGACGGCGGCCAAGCTCGCCGCAAGAGCTGCTTTGTACGATCATCACCGCGTCGAGCTGGTCACGCTGGACACGTACCGGATCGCCGCGGTCGAACAGTTAAAGACCTATGCCGAGATAATCGGTGCCGGATGCCATGTCGTCCGAAGCGTCTTTGAGCTGGATGCGACACTTTGCCGCCTGCCCAAGACCGCAAAGATAATCATCGACACCACGGGGCGAAACCCGCACGACCTTGCCGACCAGTTCGAGTTTTCCGATTTTCTGCAGCGGCGGCCCGACATTCGCAAATGCCTGGTGGTTCAGGCAACAACACACCCGCTTGATGCCGCGGCGGCGATCAAGAAATTTGAGATGTACGGGGCCGACTGTCTTGCCGTCAGCAAAATGGACGAAACGACAAGGCCGGGCTCGGTCCTCGAAACGATCATCGACAGCCGGCTTCCGCTCGCCTATCTAGCCGCGGGCCAGCGAGTGCCCGAAGACCTCCAGGCCGCCACTCCTGAAACACTGACCGACCGGATCCTTGCCTTTAGGGCATGATATCGGCCCCCGCCAATAGAAAAACAAAACAGCATTTTCCCCGAATGAACGACCAAGCATCAACATTACGATCGATGGCCTCGGCCAGAAAACCACTCGCAGTACAGCGGACGGCCCGGAACTCCCGTGCCAGCCGGTGCATCGCGGTTACCGGCGGCAAAGGCGGCGTAGGAAAATCGAACTTTGCCGTAAACCTTTCGCTTGAACTCGGCCAGCTCGGCAACCAGGTTGCTCTGCTAGATGCCGATTTCGGCCTTGCGAATGCCGATCTGCTTTGCGGCGTAACACCGAAATACCATCTCGGCCACGTCGTCGAAGGATTGAAAACACTTGAGGAGGTCACGGTTCCATTGTCGCCCGAGGTCGAACTGATCCCCGGCGGAAGCGGCATCGAGGAACTGGCGAACTTTTCGCTCTCGAATCGTCCCCAGATCCTCGAACAGATGCGCGAGATGGAAGAGGACCTTGACTACATGGTGATCGATACGGCGGCCGGTATCTCAGACGCGGTCTCCGGGGTGCTCGCGGCCGCATCCGAAGTGGTCATTGTGGTCACGCCCGAGCCGACCGCGATAATTGATGCTTACGCTACGATCAAGGTAATGCTGCGCCGCCGGCCAGGCGCCGATATCTCGGTCGTTGTCAACAATGCGGTCGGAGTGGGCGATGCGGAAAATGTCTTTCAATCCATCAGCACCGCAACCCGTGAGTTTCTCGATCACGCGGTCGGATTCCTCGGTGTGATCCCAGCCGATCCAAATGTTACCGAAGCTGTCAGAAGCCAGGTCCCGGTAACGCAGCATACCCCTGAAACACCTGCCAGCAGGGCCATCCGTTTGATAGCAAAGGACCTTCATCGAAAGGCCCGGAACGAAGCCACTACGGAAACACTAAATTCATTCTGGGAGCGGTTCGGCGGGAACTAGACGCGATCTGCTCGTTTCGCAATGCTTCGATACTCTGCAACAGCCAAATATCATGAACCGCGTGCCTTTGCCGTCGACCCGGCGGCTGCACGAGAAGAACTGATAGTCGATCACCTGCCAAAGGTCAGGTACATCGCCGACCGGATCGCGGCGAAACTTCCGCCTTCAGTGGAGCGCGACGATCTATACGGCGCCGGCGTCGTCGGCCTGATAGACGCAGTCGAACGATATGACGAATCTCGCGGCGTCGCGTTTACAACATTTGCCGAAATGCGTGTCCGCGGCGCCATTATGGACAACTTGCGGTCGCTGGATTGGGCCTCTCGATCGGTACGAAGGCGGGCCAGAGAGATCCAGAACGCCTTTGGGCATCTGGAACAGCAATACGGCCGCCCGGCGACAGAAGAAGAGGTTGCCGACGAAATTAAGGTCTCGGTCGCGGAGCTGCGGGCCGCCCTTCAAGAAATACGGGGCCTGAGGATAACGGCCCTTGACGAAGTTGTTGCAGAAACCGGAGTTAGCGTTGGCGATCTGATCGCAGATCGATCGGTGACCCAACTGGACGCAATTGAAATGAAACAAGAGCGGCAGATCCTGGCCGCGGCGATCGACAAACTGCCCGAGCGTGAAAGGCAGGTGATCGCACTCTATTATGTGAAGGAATTGACGATGAAAGAGGTAGCGGAGGTGCTTGGCGTAACAGAATCACGCGTCTCTCAGCTCAAGTCACAGGCGGCCTCGCGGCTGCGGGCTGCCCTCTCGAACTAGAACACAATGCCGACCGAAGAGTTACTGACAGATGAAGAAATGGCCGCCCTGCTCCCCGAGACGCCGGCTGACGAAGCTGCCGCCGAACGAAGCCGCCGCGGCCGCATTGTTCCTTATAACTTCAGGCGGCCCGACCGGCTTTCAAAAGAACACGTCAGGGCGCTGTATATGCTGCACGACCAGTTTGCCAACAACCTGACGTCCAGCCTGCCGCTCTTTCTGCGTACTGTTTCAGAAGTGACGCTGATATCGGTCGAGCAGCAATCCTACACAGATTATGTCCGCGGCCTTTCCGACCCGACCACGATCTACACCCTCTCGGTCGAGCCCATGCGGAGCGTCCTTGTGATCGAATTCAGCTCTTCGATCGCATTTCCGATAATCGATCGGCTGCTCGGCGGCAACGGCCAGGGCCCGAACGAGGTCAGGCCGGCAACCGAGCTGGAGCTGAAGGTGCTGGAAGGATTTCTTTCGGTTGTCACGGCGGGCTACATTGACGTCTGGAAGCCCCACGCAAAGCTTGAGACCGAGATCGCGGGCCGCGAGACCAGGCCGCAGATGCTTCAGGTCGTCCCGCCGAACGAGGTTGTTGCGACGATCTCGTACCAGGTCCAGATCGGCGATGCAAAAGGTTCGATGAGCCTGTGCCTGCCGGTTGCCCTTCTTGAGCCTGTGGTTGACACTTTCGGCGGATCGGCCTATCCGGCGAACGAAGGCGCCTCGCCCGAAGCGACCGCGGCGCTGCTAAGAGCAGTTTCCGAGGTCCGCTTTCCGATCAGCTGCCAGCTTGACCACCTGCCCATTGCCGTAGGCGATCTTAACTCGCTTGCCGTCGGCGACGTGATACGAACGAACCACTCGGTGGACAAGACATTGAACGTATGCATCGCTGACGCGACGAAATTTGTGGGCAAACTTGCCTCGATGGACGGCAAACTGATCGTTCAGATAACCAATGCGAACGATTCCGCCGGAACAAAAGCGGCGAACTAAAGGAATAG
>JADLDC010000413.1 GCA_020846885.1 Acidobacteriota bacterium
AAACACCGATCGGAGGTGAATTTGCCATCGATTACGGCCGCCTTCTTAATCCGCCGAGCTTTCTGATCCCGCAAATGACCGGCCCAAACGCCATCTATCGCCTCAAGCAGGACCAGATCCATTTCCGATTCTCGCAGGCGTTTTGAACCTCAATCTGGTGCCGGATTACATTTACGTGCGATGGCCATTCGCATAGAAACCTTGCGCCTTTGCCATAGTGAAATATGAATATTACTTATGTTTAAAAAATGCTTGACAAATCTTTTTGGGGGGGCTAGGATGGCCACATTCGAGTTTGAAAATTGAGAGGCTGCTTAATTCATTATGATCTCGTGGGTGGAAAAGGAGTCACATCAATGGAACTTCAACGGAACTATCGGACAATAAACATTGCCGCAAACTGTCTCTTAATCATCGTTGGCACATCGCTTCTTGGCCTCCTCGCCTATCGGACACTTTTCAATCCGTCTTTGGCCTCGCTCGAGGCGGAGCTTTTGAAGCCTGGAGATGCATTCAAAGGACTGCCGGAATTTGATTTCAGAAAATCTCCAAACACTCTATTAATTGCCATTGACGCTGATTGTCAGTATTGCGTTGCGGCGATTCCTTTCTTCAAAAAGCTTGTGCATGAAGGTAGGGGCGATTCATCGGTCCGTATTATTGCGATGTTCCAGAATAAGGAAGAAGACACCAAGCACTTTCTGTCCGAGCATGGTTTCGAAGTCGAATACATTGCAAACACTGATTTGGCGGCCTTAAGGGTCGACGCCACGCCAACCATAATTTGGGTTGACGCTGATCGGAAAATCCTAGCTGCGTATGAGGGCCTTTTTCAAGAGGAGCAAGAGGCACAGTTTCTTGCGATTTATGAGACGAAGTTATCCAGCAAGTGAATCGGTTGGATCGTTGTGAGAACACAGGAGGAAAAATGAAAAGAACAAACTGGTTAGTACTGAAGCTAATGTTTATTTTGGCGGGTCTGGTTTTGATTTATAACCTCGACCTATCGCATGTGTCTGCTCAGGGCGACAAGTGCAATACGACCCAAGCGTGTACATCCACTTGGTCGTCTTGTCATTGCGGGGACACGGATTGTGGAGGATGTTACATTCCAAACGGCCAAGGTGGTTGTGGAACCTGTGCCAAGGGTTCGGAATCTGAGTCAGATTAACAGATGACGCGATTGGCGGAGACTGAGGATAGGAAAAATGAAAGGGAATTGGGCATCAACACCCAATTCCTTTGAAATCCGCTTTCGGATGCCTGAACCATATGAGGTCCCTGCTACTAAAATTTGTTTTGCTCCTTTTGGGATTCGCAATTTTGGTCGCTTTAAGTCAAACGTCGAAGGCAAAAGTCTCAGGTTGTTTGACTGCTGAGGATTGCGTTGGATCAGTCTTTACAAGCTGTCATTGCCCGAATGGGAATTGTGCGGGATGCTTAAGACGGCGTGGTGGCACTGACTGTGGAAAGTGCGCCAAATGCAAAAGAGAGGAATAAGACAGCAATGTTATACAAACCTTTTCTTATACTACTGCTTTTGGTGCTTTGCTGCATTGTGCCAGCGTTTTCACAGGACCAGGAAAATCAAAATGGCCTAATCGGTCAAGAAAAGAGGCTACGAGAGAAACATATACGAGATCAGGCGATTTTGTTGCTTAAGACAAACTTGCTCAATTCAAAATCGATCGAGAACTTTCGACAACGAACAAAGGTTATCACTGAATCGGCCTTAGTCCTTTGGGACCACGACCGGCCCTTTGCGGATGAGTCATTGTCGAGTTTCATAAATCAGTGCCTTGCGGACTACGAAGAATTGTTAGCCAAGGAGAGGCGCACGAATGAAGAAAACAGATCCCTCCAGGACCTCGATCACGCGCTTCGAAAAGCCCTTAATACCATGGCCCGAAAAGATGTGGTACGAGCCAATCTATTGCAAGATAAGTTTTTCAAAATAAGGCACCAGAGTCTGAAAGGCAATGATCTAGACGAAAGCCTCGGCCTGGCCGCAGAAGGATTGGAATTTGATGAACAAAGGACGGTCATTCTCCTGTTTGCAATTATTCAACAAGGTATTCCCGCTCAATTTCCGAAATTTATTTTTGAATTAAGGGAAAAGAAGCCGGCAATTGCAAGCACTCTTACACAAAGAGCTATACAGCATGTCGCTCTAAATCCGAACTATACCCCGTTGGATGCGATTAGGATAAGTTCAATCGTCTTTAGCGAAACAACGACTCTGATTCCGTCGTTACGAGACGTTACAAGGCCGAATGAGTTCTCGGTTTTCACCTCTATGATCGGAAACCGAAAACAAACAGCGGAAAGCGACCTTGTCGCTGCCTATCGTTTGTCGACCGAGTCTTTCTTCAACAACCGCATGATGGATCCGTTCTTTTTGCAATCGTCGCAAAACCTTCTGAGGTCCTATTTTCTTATCGAAAAACTAAAAACTTATGGCCAATTAAGCGGGGCAACTAATGCTGAATACTTGGATCGGTTTTTGGTGCCGATTACCTCTGCCATGAATACGGCCGGATTCACACTACAGACTGTTTCAGACGTTAGAGGGTATGCTGTGCGGCTTGCTACATCCAACAATCCTCTCGGTCTTGATGACGGCACGAATCTTTTCGAAAAGTCTGAGAATGCTAAGGATCCTAACGAAAAATCGGCCTACCTTATTAAGGGTATAATTCAGCTTATTGAATTCAAGCAATACGAAAAAGCTGAACGAAAGATTTTTGATATCGAAAACACCGAAATTCGGAACTCCCTTTACTTACTTCTAAACCTGCGGGCCGCTCTTGAGGCGGTACTAAATAAGAATTGGCGGGAGTTTGAAAAACGAACCGAGAAGATATCGGACAAAACGATTAAAGCATTCTTATACCTTAAAGCCGTTTTAGCTCTTGCTTCAGTGAAAGGTAATGACTCATTATTTTCAGAGTGCGCCGATAAAGCCGAGCGGAATATCCGGGAGATTCCGGACAAGCTTTCCAAAGCTGCATCGGCAATTGATCTAACTTTCGCAGTCATGCAATCCAACAAACAGGAAGGAAATCTGTTGTTGCCATTTGCCGTCAAGAGTATCAATGACGCCGGCGGTTACGACGAAGAAGGATTTGAGATAAAACTCCAGATTCCGACCATGTCCGTCCACTATGCCGAATCGATAGGCGCAAATTCGTTCCGTGGCCTTTTCGCAAAGTTGGCTGAAATGGATTGGAATAACAGCCAGGTCGAAGCCGTGCAGATCAAGTCCAAAGGACTCCAGGCGATAGCTCAATTTGCTGGAGCGCAAGCTGTCCTTTCAAAAAAAAGTTCATCCAACAAAGATAAACTGAGTAACCACTAACAGCAGTCGCTCGCAAGCATTGCAAGTCCTTCCTCAATTCACCGTATTCACGACCACGATGTGGCTTTCATCAAGCTCAACGACAAGCTCGTTTTCGCTGGTGATCGGCCTTGCTTGCACGTCCGAGATCGGCGGGCCGTCGGTCGCGTAGGTCTCTATGACTTCATCCATTTTGGCGGCGGGCGTGTTTGTGCCATCGCCGAGACGAACGCGCCTTTGCTTGTGGAAGGCCTTGGTACGGTACATTGCCTTGTCGGCGGCGATAAGAAGCTGTTCAAATGATTCGCCCTGTGCGGGAAAACATGCCGAACCAACGCTGACGCCGACCGACGCCGTTTCTCCGTCAACTGACAATGCATACGAAGCGACGGCGGTCTCGATACGTGCACACAGCTCAATTACGTCAGAGCTGTCCGTCTCCGGCACCAACGCGACAAACTCGTCGCCGCCGTAGCGCGCCAGAAAATCGTAATCGCGAAGCTCAGCCTGTATTATGCCGCCCACCTCGCGCAGCAGCGTGTCGCCGGCCTTGTGCCCGAATGTGTCGTTGACGGCCTTGAATCCGTCCAGGTCAAGCATCAGCAGCTGCATCGGGTCTCCCGACCGGCGTGCACGCCCGAGTTCTTTCTCGAATTGGATCTGCAGCCCGCGCGCGTTCGGCAGCCCGGTCAGCGGATCTGTCTGTGCGTGGACCTCAGTTTCCGCCTGGCGGATGGATTTCGCAATGGCGTCGCCGGCAATTCGTGAAATGGTTTCGAGCAGCCGTAAATGCTCCTCTTCGTACACGGCCAGCTTACCCGAAAAGACCGAGATCGCCCCGAGAAGCTTGTCATCCGCAAGCAGCGGGACACTCGCCATACCAACGTAATGATCGCAGATCTCCGCATGTGAGAAGGCAAAATCGAGTGAAGGATCGACGTTCTCGACCGGCTTTCTTTTTTTCAGCACATAACCCGTGGCGCCTTCTCCGACCACGACACGCTTGTCGGCAAGCACTCCGCTATTCCGGCCTTCAACATACGCGGCCGTTGCATTTGCTCCATCTTCACCGAGAAGGTACACAAGGCACGTATCATACGGCACGAATTCGCTGATCTTTCGAGTTAGCAGCTCCAGGGTGGTTTGCAGATCTAGCGATGCGCCGAAATCGCGTGCCATCTCATATAGCGAGAAAACTTCCTGATTGGCGCGTTTGATCTGGGCAACATAATCGGCGGTTGCGGACATGGGCGTGTCGGATACCGGCACTTCGCCTTCGTAACCCAAGCCGTGGATCTCAAGCTCTGACTCAAGCTGCCGAAGATCGCGAAGAAACGTATTGACCACATGCGGGTCGAATTGCGTTCCTGCTCTTGAACGCAAGAAATTGCAGGCATCTTCGCGGCTGACTGCCGCACGAAACGGCCGCGGTCCACGAAGTGCATCGTAGGTATCAGCTACGGACAGGATGCGCGCCGTTATCGGGATCCGCTCGCCGCTCAATCCGTCCGGATAGCCGTTGCCGTCCCAGGCCTCATGATGATGGCGCACCGTCGGAACGACTGGATACGGAAAACCGACCTTGTCGAGGATCGAAGCCCCGACCGTAGCGTGTACTTTCGTTTTCTCAAGCTCGGCCGAGGTAAGCCTTCCGGGCTTGTTAAGAATATGCTCAGGGACAGCAAGTTTCCCTATATCATGAAGCAGGGCCCCGGCCCGAAGCGCATCAAGTTCGGCGTCCGCAAGGCCAAGGGCCGCGCCGATCCCTAATGCGTAGATCTGGGTCCGGCGAACATGGCCCATGCCAACCTGATCGCGTGCATCGATCGCCGTGGCAAGAGCTTCGACGGTCGCAAGGTGAAGCCTGCTTGCATCGGCGATCTGGCGGACCTTCTGGTCCAGCCTCCGTAGATGAAGCCTGATCCCGGCGTGGCCCAGAACCGTCAGCGGAACGACCACCAGAACAAAAGCCTGTCCAAACTCGCTGAAGGCGGCGAACAATATCACCGATGCGGCCGCCGCAAGTGCCTGCCCGGTGAATCGGCGCACCGCCCCGATCGAGTTCTGTATGACGTTCTCGCTCCTGGTCCACGGAAAACGCTCGAAAAGAACCGACGCGATCTGATACGCCGCAAGCATAAATACCGCGGCGGCAAGGATATCGGTCGGCACCAGAGGATTATCCGGGACGCTTACGCCGAATCTGAAAAGATCAAGTGCTGTGTCAAACGCAAAGCCGGCCAATGCCGCACGGGCGATCTCGTTCAACGACGATCGCAGCCATGAAGTACCCCGATCAGAATACGACGATAAACCGGAAAGTGCCGCGGCCGCGGCGACGAGGCTGCCGCCCAGCGCACCAAGATTCAGTATCGTCCAAAAGACGACGACCGCGACCGGCGACACCCTGATCTCGGTCGAAGGAATACGTCCGATGTGGCCCTTGAGCAGAATGGCCAGAAACAGCGACGTCGAAAGAAGGATCGCCATCCCGGATGAGATATTCCAGCCCCACGCATACGCCGCAACAGGAAGAAGCGGAGCGACCGACAAGCTCAGCCAAAAACTAGCCCCTCTGCCATCGCTGTTCGTCTGGTCGTCGATCCCCGTCATTGCTCCTCTTTTGCGGCCGGCACATTCATGGCCGCCGGGCCGCTCGTTCGCTGCATCAAATAGACGGAAAAGCACAATTGCGGGAGGTCCGTCCACCGCTTCTATACAACTCGTATGCCACTGATCTGTGATACTTTTATCTATGGAAAGTGGCGTTTCCGAGGTACGGCCCGCGTTCGTGTCCGCTCAAAGGCAATTCAAAATGAACGATTCCATTCAAACTGACCGACGAAAACAACCACGCGGGCTTTTCTTCGGGTGGTTTACCTGCATTGCCTGCCTCGTTCTCGCGGCCGCCTCATCGCCGGCCCAGAAACCGGACGATATTATTCGGGTAGACACCGAACTTGTGACGTTCGAGGTAAATGTCACTGATAGCGATGGCCGGCCCGTACGCAATTTATCGCTTGATGATTTTCAGGTCTTTGAAGACGGGGTCGAGCGCAAGCCTGATTTCTTTGAAGCCGTCAGCAAAAGCGATGCCGGGCGGCCTATGTCTATCGTGCTCGCCCTCGACGTTTCGGGCAGTATGACCGGGCCCGAAATGGAGCGGTTGAAGGCAGCCCTCGCGAGTTTCGCAGCAAAACTTGCCGACTATAACTCGTACTTCGCCGTTACCTCTTTTGCGATGGAAGTATCAACTGTTCAGTCGTTCACCAATCGCAGGGATAAGCTGCAGTCGTCCATTATCAGGCTGAAAAGGGACCAGGACGGCCTTTCAACCCATGCATACGACGCGGTAGATCATGCAATTCGGCTGCTGAGGACCAAAGGCCCCAGATATTCGATGAACCGGCTGACAAAGCGTGCGGTCGTTTTGATAACGGACGGATTCCCAGTGGGTGATACGGTGGCACCTGATACTGTCATTGAACGTGCGAACCTGGCGGAAACGTCTGTCTATGCGCTCATTCTTCCTTCCTATTCCCGTTTTCAGGTGACCAAGCGGCCGCTATTGACCCCGCTCGAAGCAAGCGGCATCATCGACCGCACCGGCGGCAGAAGCTTTTACGCGACGAGCAATAATTTCGAGCCCCTTTTCAAAGCGCTCGAAGACGAGATAACTGGCACCTATGCGATAGCCTTTTATCCCGATAAAAACAACGGAACGCGGAATGAGTTCAGGAATGTGCGGATAATTTCCAGGAAGGGCTATGCCGTAAAGCAGAACCGGGTGGGATACAAGCCGCACCAATGACCGGTTGAAATGCGCTCATAACCAGGACCGGAACTTACAACCGGTCATCGTCGTAATCGCGCGAACCGTAATCATCTTCGTCGCCGCTATAATCGTCATCATCCGAATCTTCGCGCAGGTCAAGCTCGATCGGATCAAGGCCTACCACCACCAGGTCAGACTGGCATTCGTCGCATGACACATGATCACCCTGCTCGATTTCGGCATCCACATAAACTTCCTCATCACATTCCGGACAGATCGATGTCGGCATTTTTCACATTCTCCCAAGAACCTTTATATATGAATAAAACAGCATTACCCCTGTATGAGGTTATGATTTAAACTCTAACTACTATTCGGAGTTGATTGCAAGAATTCCGCGCTGATTTTTCGATAAGTTTTATTGCCCGGTAGATAACGCACCGAAATATAAGATGGATTTTCCTTTTGCACTACGCGGCGAGGCCGCATTTGATGTGGTTGGCTTTGGCACCAATGCAGTTGATTTTCTGATCGAGGTGCCGGCATATCCCGAATTCAATTCGAAGGTTGAACTGACCGACTATACGCAAGCCCCAGGCGGCGAGGTGGCAACCACCATGGTCGGCCTCCAGCGGCTTGGGCTGCGAACGGCCTACGTCGGCCGCTTCGGCAATGACGATGCCGGCGATCTCGGCCTGGCTTCGCTTTCCCGCGAAGGCGTCGATGTTCAATTTGCCGAAAAGGTCGCCGGCGCACGTACGCAGATCGCCTTTATCGTGATCGACCAACGGAACGGCGAGCGTACCGTGATCTGGAAAAGGGACGCCAAACTCAGCTATCGGCCTGAAGAAGCCCCGCTCGCCGCCATCACTCAAACGAAGGTCCTGCATCTAACGCCGCATGATACCGCGGCCTGCATCCGGCTTGCCGCGGCCGCTCGTGAACAGGGTGTCATAGTCTCAACCGATATCGACAGGGCCTTTGACGGAATAAAAGACCTTCTTCCACTCGTTGATGTTCTCATCGCGTCCGCCGATCTTCCGCGGACAATGACCGGCATCGACGATCATCGTCTATCGCTAACGGCGCTCAAAGAACAATTCGGCTGCGGTGTCGTCGGGATAACCCTGGGCGATGCGGGTTCCCTTGTACTCGGCCCTGACGGATTTGTCGAAACGCCGTCATTCCCCGTACCCAACGGATGCCGGGACACAACGGGCGCAGGCGATGCATTTCGTGTGGGTTTTGTTTACGGGCTTATCACCCGCCGAACGATAGAGGAAAGCTGCCGCATGGCCAATGCCGTCGCCTCACTAAAATGCCGAGCTCTTGGTGCGCGGACATCTCTACCAACGAGAAACGAACTGAACGATCTGATCGCCACTGCGACGTGAACGAATTTTCGATGACTGGGCCGCCTTTACAACTTCCCGCTAAAAAACCCTATTACCAATGCCCATGCATCTTCGGCGGCCTGTTTGTTATAAACCTCGGGGCGCGTGTTGTTGAAAAAAGCGTGATCGGCTTCGTACTTTACCGATTCCAACGGAAGTTCATACCGCTCGGCACAGTCCTCAAGAAACGCAACCTTTGCAGAGTTGATCCAGGCGTCTTTTGTACCGGAAATAAAAACGGTCGGTGTGCGAAGTTTTTTCAGAACATCTTCGTCAGGAATATCGCCGTAGAAAGGCGCCGCCGCGCTAAAGCCTTCAAGTTCGCACGCCGCCCGAAGCGCGAATGTGCCGCCCATGCAGTAGCCGGTGATCCCAAAATGGCTTATGCCCAGCTCTTCTGACGCTGTTTTCACCGCGTTCCTGATCGTATCCAGCCCATCCTCGATGGCGAGTGCGTGCATCATTTTTGACGCATCGTCAGCATTCGTCGCCACCTTCCCGCGGTAAAGATCAGGCGCGATCGCCGTAAATCCCTCTGCGGCATAGCGGCCGGCAATGTCCTTTATATGATCGTTTACGCCCCACCATTCCTGTATCAGGATGATCGTCTTTTCGCCGCCCTCATCCGGCCGTGCGACATAAGCTGTGGTCGGGCCGTTGGCGGTTTCCAAATTCAGAATCTCTGTTCGCATCGGTTTTGCTTCGCCCCCTGACATTTAAGAATTCGTTTGATTCAATGATAATGAATCATCCTTCGGTTTGGAAACGAAATTGCATTCTCATTAGAAAAACCGGATCGTGTAGCCAAACCTCACGCCGCGGCCGATGTCGGGCGAGATGTCTTTTATAAAGGAAATGTGGTTAAAGTAAAGCCGGTTCCCTAAGTTGAATGCATTGACCGTAATAATGTGGGCAAGATGTTTGGCCGGAATAATGTACGAACCTGAAATGTTAAATAGGCCATATCCCGGCGTCGGCGTTTCGTTCGTAAACACACGGTCCTGATCGCCGACGGCGACGAACTCCGGCTTGACGCTCAAATTTTGATAGTGCAGATCCAGGCCCAAACGGCCGCGAAGAGGAGCGATGCGGGGCAGCGGCCGTCCGTCCGATAGTTTGGCGTTGACGTAGTCAAGGCCGGTGAGGATGTTGACGTATTGATTCAGCGTTACATCAAGGCTCAATTCGGTGCCTGTAAAACGGCTGTTAGCCTGCAGGTATTCGCCGATCTCAAATCCGCTGTCCTTATCGATCTCGCCGGTCGGGGCAAGAAAGACAAAATCGTGGAAATGATAGTAGAAAAAGTTTGCTTCCGCCCTGATCCGTTTGTTTTGCTGACGAAGCGAGAGGTCGATGCCGTTGCTGATCTCAGGCCGAAGGTTCGGGTTGCCGACCTCAAAGGTAAGCGTGCCGTCGTGTGAGCCGAAATTGTACAGTTCTTCAAGCGCCGGGGCCCGATAGCCGTGCGAATAATTAGCCACGAACGCACCGCCTTTCCATAGATCAAAGCGGGCGCCGGCCGCCCCCGAAAATCCAGTAAACTCCCGGTCACGAAGGTTTGTGTTGACCGGGTTGTATCGGTTGTTCTCAACACGGGCACCGAATTGAAGTGAAGCTCTTTCGAATTTGAATTCCTGAAGGCCGAAGAATGAGAACGAATCCTGCTTTACAGGGCCATCGATCAGCACTTCCTCACCAACAGTAGAGTAGTTTCGCCTGAAACCTTCAAAACCGAATCTGCCTGTCAAACTGCCATACTTCTTCTGATCGAACATCGCACGGTATGAATAGACCTTGTTGCGAAATGTCGTGCCGACATCGCCGTCGGCGATCTCTTGATGCCGATAGTTGCTCAGATCGACGGTAAGCTTCATTCCGGTGACGAACGATTTGAGATCGTGGTAGCCAAAATTGAACTTAATGTTGTTTCGCCAGACCCGAAGGCTTCTGTCTTCGGGCTCCGCTTCACGGAAATCGAGCGGTATGCCGTAGCGGC
>JADLDC010000414.1 GCA_020846885.1 Acidobacteriota bacterium
CACGATGGAAGATACCGACGGCGACGGGCAGATGGACACAGCGGACATCGATGGCGACGGCGTGGCAGATTATACGCTTGAAGCTGAAGAAGGCTTGCCGACCGAGGAAGAGGTTTCGACCAACTCGATCGAGTTCACGGTCGGCGAAGACGGCTTTCCTATAACAGAAGCAGGCGAAACTGACACCGGCGGTGCCTATGAGGACGCTTCGTTCGAAACTCCGGTACAGTTCGACACGGCCCCGGTTGCCGATACGCCTGTGGCCGAACCGGTGATCGATCAGGGGTATGCTGCTCCAGCTTCCTTTGACGAAACATCGACTGCGGCCGCCGATGCCGAAGCCGCTGCACAGCAGGCCCATGCGGACGCCGCCGCTGATGCGCAGGCGTCTGCGGATGAGTTTGTCGCACAGGGCGATTACGCCGCGGCTGCCGATGCCCGCGAGACCGCGGAGAATGAAGCGTATCAGGCTGGCGATTCGTCTATGCTCGGAGCCTCGGATTCCTCGGACCTTGAGAACGCAGCGTGGAAACAGGACATCGCGGAAGATTATCAGGCCCAGCAGCAGGAGCACATTGCGGAGGGCGATTATGCCGCCGCCAAGGAAGATGCGCAGAACGCCGGATATGCAACGGGCGACGCTGATTATCTTGCCGGCGGCGACGATCACTCGGGTCAGTCGGATAATGATGTCTATAACCTCGATAACGCCGTGTACGATGAAAAGAATGCTGACGCCGCTGTGGACAATGCAGAGTGGTATGCCGCGCAGGGCGATGCAGACGGCGTTGACCGAAATCTTGATCAGGCCGAAGCGTATCAGGCATCGGCGGATGATTTTGCCTCGCGTGCCGACGAGGACAGCGATAACTATCAGGACGACCCTTCGTCACTGGTTGAGACCGGCGGCGAATATGAAGCGGCTGACGCTGGCACGTACGATGCCGGCGCGTACGATGCAGGCGGATATGACACCGGCGGATATGATGCCGCGGCCGCTGCCGATACCGGGATAGATACCTCGGTCGATACGAGTTCGGTCTCAACCTACGACACGACGACCGATGTATGATCGCCAGGTTGAGCTGACCTCGGCCAGTATTGAACGCGGATCAGGCGGATCGAGCGGATTAAAACGGATATATCCGTATAGATCCGCTCGATCCGCCTGATCCGCGTTCAAATTGTGGTTGACCCCTTCCAGTTAGCGATAATTCTTTTTGGCAATTGATCATGTATCAAATGTCAACGCGGCCTGGGCGGGCTGTTGAAGTTACTTGATCTTTCCGTACTTGCGCAGAATGTTTAGCGTGGGTTCGAGCGGCAGGGCCTCGACGGTCCTTTTATCTTTGCCGGTGACGGTGGTTGCCCGGAATAGGGAATTGTAGATGGCTTCCTCGGTCGCTTCGATCACGGCCAGGAAAAGCGGGGAAATGGCATCGTTCGCGACCACTGAGGTCTGCCGCGTTTTTGTGCCGATGCCGAGAGGCTTTATGCGGTTCTCGGCCGCGGTCGAGAATGCGATGGCATAGTCGCCGCTTCCATTGGTCATCGCCGAACCCGTTCGGGCCAATCCCGCCATTGAACGTTCCGCAAGGCGGCGGAGTTGGCGGTGATCGAGCGGCGCGTCTGTCGCGATGACGATGATGATCGAACCGTCGGCCGTTCGGTCTGCTCCGTCAAATGGCCGCGACATGACGGCCCTTCCTTTCAAATAATATTTGCCAAGCTCGATCCCGACCGGTGCACCGTCGATCGAGAGCACACCGCCGAAATTTGACTGCACGAGAACGCCGACCGTATAGCCGCCAAGTGCTTCAGAAAGCTTTCGTGAAGACGTTCCGATCCCGCCTTTCCAATCAAACGCGACTGTGCCCGTCCCGGCGCCGACCGAGCCTTCCTCCACCGCTCCGCTTTTTGCGTTCCTGATCGCCGCGAATACGTCATCGCGGCCAATGTTCCGCCCGCGAATGTCGTTGAGGGTCCCATCGTTCGTTTCTGCAACGAGCGGGTTTATCGACTGAACATTTTCGTTCCCAGGCAGGACGAGCATATAGTCGAGCAAAAAATCCGCAGTTCTCGGTACAGCAAGCGTTGAAGTGAGCAGGATCGGCGTTTCGATCTCGCCAAGTTCGTTGACCTGCGTTGACCCGGCAAGTTTGCCAAATCCATTTCCGACATAGACCGCTCCGGGTACTTTTTCTTGAAACAGATTCCCGCCGTGCGGCAAGACCGCGGTGACGCCGGTGCGGATGGCCTCGCCCTTGATGATGGTCGTATGGCCGACCAGAACGCCCGGAACATCAGTGATCGCGTTCAGTGTTCCCGGCGAAAGTACGCCGACCTTGACACCGGCCTCTCGAACACGGGGACGCGTTTGGACCTCCGGCTTCGGCCCGCCCTCACTATTACCGGAGCTTTGTGCAATTGCGGGCGCGAATGAGAAGAGGCAAACGAATAGGAAGGTTACAAAGCAGCGAAACATGATCGATGGTCCAAGCGCAGGCCGCATTTTCGGCGGGTATCAGGGTTTAAACTTTTGCAAATGTCAGGCCGGTTTGGCCCTGGTATTTTCCGCCGCGATCTTCATACGAAACGGCGCAGTCCTCGTCCGATTCGAAGAACAATATCTGGCCTATGCCTTCGTTGACATAGACCCGAAGCGGCAGGTTTGCCAAATTGGCGATCTCGACGACCAGGCGGCCGGTCCAGCCGGCTTCGAGAGGCGTCGTATTGACGAGCAGCCCGGCGCGCGCATAGGTTGATTTTCCGAGAGCTACCCCAGTCACATTTCGCGGCATCTTGAACGTCTCGACCGTTACACCGAGGCCGTAGTGATGGCCCGGCAGAATGTAGTATTTAGAACCGTCGTCCGCCGTCTGCATTTCGGGTTCGATCAACGAATACTGATCGTCGAAACGCTTTGGGTCGATCTCCTTGCCATGGACCGATGAAAAGATGCGGAATCCGTCATCCGCAAGCCGCATATCGTAGCCGTAGCTTGATGCACCGGCGGAGATGATCTTCGTGCCGTTGCTCTCCCGCACCAGTTCAGGGAGGAACGGCTCGATCATCCCGTGCTCTTTGGCCATCCGGCGAAGCCAGATATCTGATTTGATGGTCATAAAAAAGGCGATAAGAACTTAACTTATCACCTTCAGAAACCTAACTACAAATTGTCTGGCCTATCAGCAGTATGATTCAGGTTTGGTCAACTAGCGTTCGGATCCAGCCGGTGATCCGGTTTCGCAGGTTTCGTTTCCTGATTCGTGTTGCTTCGCGGGTGGCGAAGCCGGCCCGGGACCACGAAACGCGAGCGCGTACAACATACTGCCTTAACGCACTTTGTGTCTTGAACTTTGTGCCCTTTGTGTTTAAAAGATCCTTACCGCAAAGAGCCCAAAGTTTAAGACACAAAGGACTCAAAGTTTAGGACTCAAGGTTCTGTCCATTCAAACTGGCAAACTATTCAGGCTTTTCGAGCGGGCCGATGTTGAGGTTTCCGTCGCCGACGGTGAATTTAAGCGAGACTCCGCCGTTGCCGGATTTGGCGGCGATAAGTTTTTCGGTAAAGGTGTCCTTACGCGTTTTTGGTTTGAGGTCCGCGTAGGTGTTTTCGATCTTTCCGGCACGAAGAATGGATGCATCGATCTCCGCATTCAGGCTGGGCGGCAGATTGACGTTCATGGTGCCGGTGGTCAGCGAAATGTCGGCCAGGCGGCCGCGCCAGCTTCGGCTGGGTATCGTAACATCGACAGATCCGTCTCCGATCGTTGCCATAACAGCACCGCCGATGAGATCGAACCTTGCATTAGAATCAAGGAAATTGACCTTGATCACGCCGTCCACTCCGGAAACGGCCAGGTCGCCGCTGCCGCCGTCGATCATCAGGTCGCAATACCGCGGCACCTTGATCACATAATCGATCTTGAACGGCAGGCCGATGAGGCGTTTTGGGAATTTTTTTGCGGTCCGTTTCAAGTACGTCTTGTCGTGCGTCCCAACGCTCGTTATTGCGGTCTTGCCAAGGCTTTCCTCAAGGACGAAGCCCGTTACCTTGGCAAGCTCATCCAGGTCAGCCTCGGTCGCGCCATTAAGCTCTATGACCGCGTCGATCTGCACCTGATTCTTGTTCCAGCCTTCGACCTTTACAGAACCCTTCGGGGCTCCCG
>JADLDC010000415.1 GCA_020846885.1 Acidobacteriota bacterium
ACAACGTTCTGGTGCCTGATCGCCGCCGCCGCAAGGGCCTCTTGCCTGAACCGTGTAACAAGCTGCGGATCGTTGCCGACAAGGTCCGGTAGAATTATCTTGATCGCAAGCTGGGTTTTGAGAAAGGCGTGCCGCGCCTTGTAAACAACACCCATCCCGCCTTGCCCGATCCGCGTTTCAAGGTGATATTTCCCCTCAAGCACCGGCTCGCCCGCAAGCGTGTGCATGGTCGGCATCCCGTCCTTTGGACAGGTTGCCACCTCGTCGGTGTAACAGTTTTTACAAAGCTGGCATTCCTTCATTGGGGCGCCTTACCTTCTAACGCGTAAACCGGGAGAAATTCCCGTAAATGGTTTGACTGTACTGCGTGGATGTTTTTGCCGCGTTTCTCCTCGCCTCATTCTAGTTTCTTTACCGATTTCAAGCAAGGAAAAAGCCGTCTGCTCGATCTCGGGTAGTGTCATGGCCGAGTAATGCTTGACGCAAATTTTCGTCCTGGCGTTTCTTTGCGGCTTTGCGGGAAACCGGGGTTTACCACACGCAAAGCTCGCCAAGCACGCAAAGAGCAGCAAAGTAAAATACGCAACACCGTAACTATCAACTCACGGGCCGCCATTCGGCCAGCTCATTTAACCACAATGCTGACCAGCCGCTTTGGTACGACCACGATCTTTACTATCTCTTTCCCGTCGGTGTATTCACGCACCTTTTCATCAGTCTTTGCGGCATCGCGCAGATCATCGTCCGCAATATCGGGTGAGACGGTCAGCTTTGCCCGCAGTTTGCCATTCACCTGGACCGGTATCTCGACCTCGTCTGCCTTTGCCAGATCGGCGTTAAAAACAGGAAAGCTCGCGGCGTTTGCGATAATGCCTTTTTCATTTCCGGCCACAACCGAATAGATCTCTTCGGCGGTGTGCGGAGCAAAAGGCGTCAGCATCAACGCCAGGCTTTCTATTGCTTCGCGGACGGCAAATTTTTCTTCGTCGGAGGCGTTGGCAGGTTCAACCTGCATATCGCCGATCGCATTCGATAGTTCCATTAACGCCGCAACGGGCGTATTGAATTGCAGCGTATTCAGGCTCTCATCGACACGCCGGATCGTTTGGTGCGTCTTTTGCCGCAGTTTTCTGGCCGGCCCGGCGGACGACTGGCCGTCGGGCTGTTCCTTCTCTCCAACTGCCTGCAGTACGTCCTTCCACCGATAAACCTGCCGCCACACACGCTGCAAGAATCTCACCGCTCCTTCGATCCCCGCTTCGTTCCAGACCAGTTCATTCTCGATCGGAGCGGCGAACATTACAAAGAGCCTGGCTGCGTCGGCGCCATAGATCTCGACCATTTCATCCGGATCGACGCCGTTGCCTTTCGATTTCGACATTCGCTCGATCGAATGCTTGAGGACCGTACCATCAGAACCTTTCGCCGACATTATCTTGCCCTTTGCGTCGCGTTCAACCGTAACATCGGCAGGCATATGATACTTTCGCTTGCCGGTCGAATCGTCAAAGAACGTTTCGCCGACCACCATCCCCTGGGTCAGCAGCCGTTTGAACGGCTCGTCAAAACCGACCATCCCGAGATCGCGCATCACTTTTGTCCAAAACCGGGCATATATCAGGTGCATGACGGCATGATCGTCGCCGCCGATATATTGATCTACCGGCGTCCAGTAATTCGCGATCTCTCGCGCAACCGGCAGTTCATCATTATGCGGATCGGTGTAGCGATAGTAGTACCAGGACGAATCGACGAAGGTGTCCATCGTATCCGTTTCACGCCGTGCAGGCTCGCCGCATTTTGTACAGGTAGTATTTACAAACTCCGGCACCTTCGCCAGCGGCGATTCGCCGGTACCTGTTATCTCGATCGAATCGGGGAGCCGGACCGGCAGATCCTCATACTTCTCCGGCACGATACCGCACGAGGCGCAATAGATCATCGGTATCGGCGAGCCCCAGAAACGCTGCCGCGAAATTCCCCAATCACGCAGCCGATAGGTTGTAGCCGCCTCACCAAAACCTCTTTCGGCGGCGAATGCCGTCATCTCCCGCTTGCCTTGCTCGCTCGTCTTGCCGGTCCATTCACCCGAGTTGGCCATCACGCCATAGTCGGTAAACGGCAGGTCAGAGCCGCCTGCGTAAGCGGGCGGCAAGTTCGCGAGCGTTGGACCAGCGTCCGACAACTGGCCCGCCGCTGATGCAGCGGGTTCCGACACGATCACAGCCTTGATCGGCAAGCGGAACTTCTCGGCAAACTCAAAATCCCTCTCATCATGCGCCGGCACGCTCATCACCGCGCCGGTGCCGTATTCCATCATCACGTAATTACCGATCCACACCGGCAGTTCTTCGCCGCTGAACGGATTTACAGCCCTCAGGCCGGTATCGATCCCGTCTTTCACCGCCTCGCTCTCGTGATCGGTCGGATTCATTTTTTCGGAGCGGATGTGCTGGATCTTTGCCAACACCTTTTCCGGAAATTGGCTTAAATGTTCGACGATCACCGGGTGCTCGGCCGCAACAACGACCGCATTGGCCCCGTAGATCGTGTCGATACGCGTTGTAAAAACACGAATATGATTCTCAGGGACTCCGCCTTCGGCTGCATGAGCGGCCCGGCTCAAGCCGGGGTCCCGGACCGCAAAATCGACGTACGCTCCCTCAGACCGCCCGATCCAGTCCCGCTGCCGCTTCAGCACGTTCTGCGGCCAACCGGATTCGATCTCGGCCATATCGTCCAAAAGCTGGTCCGTATAATCGGTCGTTTTCAGGAACCATTGTTCCAGGTCCTTTTTTGTTACGGGATTCCCGCACCGCCAACAAAGCCCGCCGCTCGCCTGTTCGTTCGACAGCGTAGCCTGGTCCGTCTCACACCAGTTGACCTGCGTCTTTTTCTTGTACGCGAGGCCTCTTTCGTACATCTTCAGAAAGAACCATTGATCGAATTTGTAATACTCGGGCCGATGCGCCGCCATCTGCCGCGACCAGTCGTAACTGATCCCAAGCCGTTGGAGCTGCCCCTGCATCGTTTCTATATTCGCCTCGGTCCACTCGCGCGGATTTACGCCGCGCTTTATCGCGGCATCTTCGGCGGGCTGCCCGAACGAGTCCCACCCGATCGGGTGAAGCACATTAAATCCCTTTAGCCGCTTATACCACGCCACGACATCGCCGGCCGAATAATTCCGCACGTGCCCCATGTGCAAATTCCCTGATGGATAAGGCAGCATCTCCAACGCATAGAACTTCGGCTTCGGGCTCTCCATCGATGCCTCAAAGGCCTTCGAAT
>JADLDC010000416.1 GCA_020846885.1 Acidobacteriota bacterium
CGTTCAATGATTTGCCGAAATACGTCCGGGAGCCGGCCTCAAAACCATACGCACCGGCTCCGAGAAAGACGTAATTCATATACATCTCAAGGATCTGGCGCTTTGTATAGAACCGCTCGATCTGCATTGCGACCGCCCATTCATTGATCTTGCGGACGTAGGTCTGGTCTTTGTAGAGAAAAAGGTTCTTGGCCAGCTGCTGGGTGATGGTAGATGCCCCTTCCATTCGGCCGGTCGTAAAATTTTTGAAAACGGCCCCGACAATGCGGTATGGATCGATGCCGATATGATCGTAAAAACGGTTGTCCTCGACCGCTATCAACGCGTCCTCTACGTTTTGGGGGATATCTTTTTCCTTGATCGGAATGCGCTTCTCGATGGCAAATTCCGCAAGCACGGTCTCGCCGTCGTCGGCGTAGATGGTCGTAACTTGCGGCGGCCTGTAAGTGGCAAGAGCAGATACTTCGACAGCGTAACGAGAGTTATTCAGATAGTAGGATGCGAGTATGCCGGTCAGGCCGCCGGCCGTGGCGGCAAGGAGAAGGGCAGCGAGCATCCAGATCAGACGTGCCCCCCAGCGCCCGTTCTTTGCGGGCATCGACCCCACTTCTGTTTCCCGTATCTTCTTAACGTCTCTTGCCATAACAAAACTCCGTGCGTCCTTTATCCTACCCGGACGACCGGCCGCATTCCTAATTCACAAACCGCCGCATCCTGATGCTGACCGCAAATCCTATCGCGATAAATGTTGTCAATATCGCGGACAGTCCCGCGCTCATCAGAGGCAGCGGTACGCCGATCACGGGCAGAAAGCCAAGCGCCATTCCGACGTTAATAAATATCTGGAACGACATTGCCGTGACGATCGCCATTATCACAAGCATAGCCGGCCGGTCGTTCGCCTCGCGGGCGCCGGAGATCAGTCGCGACAACAGCAGCGCATAGGCCAACAGAAGCGAGACGCATCCAATAAATCCGGTATTCTCAGCCGTCACGGCAAAGATAAAATCGGTCTGCGGCTCCGGCAAAAATTTCAGAACGCTTTGCGACGTTTCCGAATCACCCTTGATGCCCGAAAGCCCGCCTTTGCCCACCGTTATTACTGATTGGATGGTGTGGTAACCGTAGCCGCGCGGGTCGACCGAATCGGGGTCGATGATAGCGTTTATGCGCTCCTGCTGATAGCGTTTGATCTTGCCCGTCTTGACGCCGACCATATAGGCCGCGGGCACCAGCACGGCTATCGCGACGGTCAGAATGACCACGTAACGGATCTTGATACCGGAAAGAAAGAACACTGCGGCAAGCAGCGGAAAGTATGTTATCGCCTGGCCGGCATCGGGCTCAAGCATGATCAGGCCGATAGGCCCGGCCATTATCGCACCGCCGATGAACACTTCCCTTAATGTCAATTCACCGCCGCGCCGTGCGCCGAAATATTTTGCCAGCATCAGCACGGTCGGTATCTTCATGAACTCTGACGGCTGAAATTGGCCCACGACCGGAAGCTTTACCCACGCCTGTTGGCCGTTTACTTCCACTCCAAGCGGCGTCAGAACGAGCGCAAGCAGAACAAGCCCGAACACATAAAAATATGGCGCAGAATCGATGATCCAGCGATAATCGCTGAACGCGACCACGAGAAATGCGACCACCGCGATGCCAATGCCAAAGATCTGCTTGGTCCAATAGTTTTCGGTCGGCAACGCATTGTGGATCTGCCAAACGCCAAAGCCGGCGATAGCGATCGCCAGCAGCGATGTCAGCCAGTCAAAATCGCGAAGGTCTCTTTTTTCGATTATCGCTACCATTTCGTTTATCGCGGGGCTTAGAATCCGCGCAATGCGCCCTGCGTGCCCTACCGTTTGGCTACCAGCTTTGCGTCGATCGGCGGTTGTTCTCCGCGCGGATGCTTTAAAAGGTATGCCTCATAAACGCCCTTCACCGCCGGGGCGGCAAAGCTGCCGCCAAAGCCGACGTTCTCGACCAGGGCAAGCACCGCGATCTCAGGCTTTTCGGCCGGTGCGAAACTGGCAAACCATGCATGGTCCTTTTTCGCTCCGACATCCTTGCCCAACTCCGCTACCTGTGCCGTTCCCGTCTTTCCGGCGATGTCAAAACCCGGAATTTTGATCGACGTTGCCGTTCCGCCCGCGTTGACCACGCCCCACATTCCCTTGACGATCAGGTCATTCTGCTCCGGCGTCATCTCGATTATCTTCGGCTCCGGATGCTGGAATGTGAACGCCGCCCGGGCCGGGAAATAACCGGCCTGGCCCTCTTCGCCCATGGCCGCGATGGCCTTGAATTCCTTTAGAAAGTGCGGCGTGTACATCCTGCCGCGAACGCCGATGCTTGCAATTGCCCGAATATGCGAGATCGGTGTAATGACTACCGTGTCCTGTCCGATGCCGGAATAGACGGTACGGATATCGCTCCATTTGCCTTCGCGCTTCTCGATTATCGGCTTCCAGCTTTTTGGCGTTTGGCTGATCTTCTCATTCGGAAGATCTATACCCGACCGTTTGTCATAGTCGAAGTTCTCGACCATTTTTATGATCCCTTCAATGCCCATTTTCAGGGCAAGGCGGTAATAATAGCCGTCGCACGAATGCGTGATGGCATAGCCAAGCGGCGGCGAGCCGTGGTTGCCCATGCAGCGGGTAAATTTATTCCCGATCTGGATGCCGCCGCCGCACGCAAGATTCGAATGAGCAACGGTGATCACACCCTGCTCAAGTCCGGCCACTGATTCAGGTATCTTCCACGTCGAACCCGGCGGGTATCTTCCCTGGATCGCCCGGTTAAAAAGCGGCCGCTGTTCATCCTGCCAATAGGCGGCGATCTGCTTTCGGCCTTCGGGTGTTTTGCTTCCCTGGACAAAAATGTTCGGGTCAAACGACGGCAGCGACGCCATCACGAGTATCTCGCCGTTGTTCGGGTCTTCGGCAATGATCGTGCCGCGCTTTGTCGGCGTATCGGACAATTTTTGCTCCGCCGCAAGCTGCAGGTCCAGATCGACCGTCGTTATAAGGTCCTGCCCGGCCTGCGGCTGGACGACCTCGATCTCGCTTTGCACGCGGCCGCGGCTGTCAACTATCACCTTCCGGTAACCGGGCCGGCCGCGCAAAAATTCGTCGTAATATTCTTCAAGCCCGCCCTTGCCGATAATGTCGCCCGGCCTCAGGCCCTTTGCTTTCCACTCTTCGGATTCAAGCTGCTTTGGGCTGATCTCGCCGACATACCCAAGCACGTGGGCCATAACGGTGCCGAGCGGATAGAACCTCTGCGGCTGGAGTTCAATGCGGAGTTCGGGATATTCAAGCGTGTGCGATTCGACCCAGCTGATGTCGCCGATCGTCGCGTTCTCCTTCAAAACCATCGTTTCGAAGTCGTTCTGCTTTTTGATCAGGTTCAGCCGTTCGACGACATAACGGGTTTCCAGGCCGAGGCCCCGTGCATAATCTTCGACACGGTCGTTGATATCGAGTTTCTTTAGAGGTTCGTTCGACAGGACGACGTTATAGGTCGGACGCGAATCGACAAGGATCTTTCCGTTGCGGTCAAAGATCGCTCCGCGCGGGGCCGGTATCGGGATAAGCCGTATCCGCTGATTCTCAGCACGCTCGGCCCAATACGCACCCTGGACGACCTGCAGATAGTAAAGCCGAACGCCAAGGATAGTAAGCAGAACGAAAGCCACGACCTGAATAGTTCCGATCCGTGCAAAAAGATTTTGGCCCTGTTCGTTAAGCTTCATACGCCCGTAAGCTAATTGGTGACCCGATCCATTTCGTCAATTTCTTTTCGTGAATTTCGTCTTCCTTTTCGCGGGTTTCGTGGTCAGATCCCGTTTCGGCCTAACCACGAAACTCGCGAAATAAGAACACGAAATACACGAAAGGAGGCTTCCTCCTCGCAAAGATCCGTCTTGAATTGAACGCTGCACATCGTCGTACTAAAACCGTATCGGATTCTTTCGCCGCGTTTGCCGCCGGTTCGAGAAAAATTCCGGCTTTCGCGTGCGCTTCTTTTCGACGAGGACGTAATCCAAAAGAATGTAGATGACCGTTCCGGCGATCGTTGTCCCGATCAGCGAGTAGGCGGCCGTTTCCAAAAACGGCCCGGGCGGCGGCTGGCCGAGCAGTTCATGGAGGCCAAAATACATCAGATCGTCAAGCAAACACGCGCCCGCTATGACGGGAATCCGGAGCAAAAGGTTGTCCATGTAAACCCGCCGCGCGATCTCAGAAACTATATATGCAATAAGGGTTTTCGAGAACGCATTCGACCCCAAAAGCCCTCCGCTCAGGGCATCGACCGCAAGCCCGGCGAAGGTACCAAAAAGGATCGCCTTGATCGCGTCACGCTGCAGGGCGGCATAGACCACGATCACAAGCGGAAGGTCCATATAGGCAAGCGGCTCCGCGATGTTCCGCAGTGTCCATTGCAGAAGTATCGCTAGGATCAATGCAATTGTGATCTTTACCTGGCCCATTAAAAATAGTTTCGAGCTTCGCGTTCACGGTTTCAAGCCGGCATGGCGAAACTCATTTCTTCCTCGCATTCGGCAGCTTCTGATCAAACTCCTCCGGTTGCGGAGGCTCATAAAGCAGGATCGCGACCTCCTGCATCGAATCGATACCAGCGCTTGGTTTTATAAAGATCTTGTGCGGCGTGGTGGCAGAACCGCTGACAACCTCAACTATTTCACCTATCTTCAACCCCGGCGGAAAAATGCCGTCCTGCCCGCTGGTGTAAACGACCTGTCCGACCTGTACATCCGTACTGCCGGCGACATACCGCATCTCGACAAGATTGCTTTTGCTGGAGCCCGCGACAACCCCGAGCGCGTTCGAGCCGCTGATCTCGCCCACCACGCCGCCGACGCCGGATTTATCACGAGTTATAAGATCGACCTGCGCGGTCAAAGGGCTGACCGCCGTGACCCTGCCGACAAGCCCGTCCTTGGTCACGACCGGCATATTGAGCTTGACGCCGTTCATGCTGCCTCGGTTGACGATAGAAGAATCGAACCAGATCGACGGATCCCGCCCGATGATGCGGGCAAACAGCGTCTTGTACCTTCCTTCTTCCTTAAGGTCCAACAAGCCGCGCAGCCGCTCGTTTTCGGCGACCAGGTCCTTGCTCTCCTGCAGATCGACCTGCAGCCGCTGGACCTCTTCTTTCAGTGCGTCGTTTTCGGATTGGGCTGACCGCAGATTTGCGATCGACGAGAAATAGTTCGTAACACCGGCGGTAACTGAGGTAACAGGCGATTGGACAAAATCCGCGGCCGTCTGCGCCCAAACGCGAA
>JADLDC010000417.1 GCA_020846885.1 Acidobacteriota bacterium
CACTTTCTACTGTCCCTTTCCTAGCACCTTCTCAAGCTTCTCTAACTGCTCGTTGTATTTTGCGTAGTTGGTTTCGTGGAGTCTTCGCAAGTTCTGCATTTTCCATTGCACGGACGGGAATGATTCGAAGTCGTAAATATCCCATCTAGGGGCTAATCTCTTTACGCTAAGGATGAATTCGCGATCTTCATCCGTGAGATCTTTATCGACCGTTTCGATTAGTGTATTGCGAGTCTCTTCAAATTCGTCGTATGTGAACTCTTCGACTGCCATTCCAACAAAGTGATTTTCGAACGTATTTCTCTGATCTAGCTTCGTTGGGTTGAGTACCTCGTGAATTGGCCTATCGCTGGAAAGTATTGCGAGAAGAAGCCCCGTTTTCACATCGTCGGAAAATCCTTCATTTTCGAGCAAATATTTCACGTCGAATAGATCTCGAGGATGCTGGCGATCGAGAGCAGCACAAAGTTTACCGCCATAAAGCTGTCCGATCGGCATTACCGAGATCTCGCAAAATGAGTCGAATTCCTCTTGTGCCCTAGAGCATAAGACAATGGGTTCCGGGCGCACAATTGAGCCGCGATTCACAAGATTCACTTCCAGCTTGATGATGACGCCTTGCGAAGAGATCAAAAGCTTCCCGAATCCGGTTCGATCGGTTACTCTTGCATTTTTTACGACTCGTTCCACGCTCTCTTTGATCCGCAGCAGTGCGGCCTTAATGTTTGCGAGCGATGTTTGTCGATCTTCAATTGGAATGTAAGTTAGATCGATATCCACGGATAGCCTCGGCATCTCCCGCACAAAAAGATTGATCGCGGTGCCTCCGTGCAGGGCCAGGCTTTCCTCCTTGGCAACCTCTGGTAGTACGCTTAAAAGAAGTGAAACTTGTCGTCTATATGCTTGTTCCATTTCCCAATTCTTTCGGTACTGTTATCTGGTACTTGTCGATATAGATACCACTTTTAACTATGCTTCGCTTGCCACTTCCCAGGTTCACAAGCTCCGGTTTCAATTGATTGAACCAGCGGTGTCCGGCTTTATCGGCAAGGTAGAGAAACAGCCGGTTGACCTTTATTGATGTGCTTTTCTCAAGCAGAGACTGCACTTGATCAGGCCTTAAACTGTTTAGTCCCTCCATCAGCTCGTAGCATTCCATCAGATCCTGTTTTTCCGGCGCAAGATAAAGACATTCCATGAGCGCGCGCGCGGCGCTCGAAACTTTGATCGAGAAAGTTTTTAGTTCGATTCCGGTCAGACCCAACTCAGGCGGCAGGAACGTCGTCGGATAGTATTCCACTTTTGCGCCCCAGTCATGATGTCGAAACCATGCCGGCAGACCTTCGCCCTGTGTTCCAAATATTATTATTCGTTGGGTTTCGAGGTCTAGATAGTGGGCCTTTCCTAGTAAGGCAAGAGCAGTTCGCCCACCCGGATGCACTGACATATTTGTCTGTTTTTGTAGAGCGTAGATGGCGCCTTCATAGCCAACGCTATCACCGGCACGGATCATCGCACCGTTACCTATCGATTCTAGCCACGTTCCCGTTCGATATTTTCGTTGAAGGTCCAGGCTGTAGCCTTGCGTTGTTAGCCAGCGGGACTGAAGGACCACGCCGGGTGGTTGTGACTTCAGAAGCTGGTTTATTTTAGTTGGAGTATCGGTACTCATAGTACGAATATACCAATAAATATAAACCAAAGACAAGCAGGGAGTAGTTTAGAAAGACGCGAATAGCCGTACTCTTAGTACGAACATCAATCTCAGAATAAACTTAACGTTTTTGAACTCACTCCTCAGGCCGCCATTTAACAGTGACCGCAACGGACTAGATCCGAATAACCTACCAGACTCCTCTTTCTGCCATCGGTTTCGCGTTGATTGCCCTGATCCAGGGAAATTGAAATGCAACACTGTCGTACGGCAGAAGTTCAAATTTATTTTCGAGAGCCACGGGACGTTGGAATCTTTCGCAATCGTCTCCTCTGTTCCGCCAGAAAGAAATTGACAACGAGAGAGCCGAAAGATTACCGTTTAAGATTGGAATCTAAGATTCTTCTTTCGAACTGACGAACTTATGAACGGGATTTTTCGATCGCTCCGCAGACGAGTAGTGAAAAAGCGATTTGTCGCTTTTTGGATCTGCCTTGTCGCGATTGAACTTTTATGCCCCGTTTTCTGTGATGAACCTTCGGCCGTTGCAGCAAATCTACGCTCCTCTGATACGGCGGTCGTTTCTGAATTCCGGGAATCATCTGACCCAGAAGAAGCTTCTATTGAACAGTCTGCCGGTCGTACGGACGACGGATCTGCTTACTGCAACGACGAATGTCTTTGTCATGCAGCGGCGATTCCCTGCGTAGTAACAGGCACTGAGCCCTCCGCTTTCCGGGCGGAAGCGATGACTATCGGTTATGCGAACGCTTTTTCTAGTTCGCTCCCCCCTCCTTACCTGCCTCCAAAATTTTCCTGATCGATCTGGCTTATAGATAGGTCTCGTTTCTGGCAACGTGTCTGAAGCCGGATCTGTCGATTGGTCTGCGGATTCCGCTGTTTGTGCTTCTACAGAAGCTGAAGCGGGCGCCTCAGGCGTTATTTGATCAGGAAATATACAAATGATTTTGAAGTATCCGATGCGCTTCTTTTGCGCATTGAGTTTAGTCGGCCTCGGCGCGGCCGCAGTCCACGCGCAGGGCGCGATTGCGTCCGCCGACACTGGCCCGAATGGAAGTCGGGCTACGGCAAGCGAACCTAAACCGCTTGTAGTTTCGGTTGTCCGAATTTACTACAGCCAGGATGACGGCTTCCCGCTTGCGGAGATCGTAAAGCACGCGTTCGGAAACAACGGTGACATAAAAATCGCCCGCCTGGAAGTGGACAAGGCTCGCGCGAGGCTACGGCAAGCGGGGGTGCGGCCGAATCCGACTCTTGAGGTAGAACAGTCAACCGGGAGTCTGGTCGGCTCGTCGGGCGAACGCGAGCTGAGCGTGGGCGTATCAGTCCCGTTGGATGTGTATGGACAGCGCCGACGTCGCATCGATCTGGCCCAAGCGGAGATAACACTGAGAGAGGCGGAAGTTGCGGCCAGACAAAGAGAATTAGCGAGTCAGATCTTTGTTAACTACGCCGAGGCTCTTGCTGCCCTGAAAGAACTCTCAATAGTCGAAGAGTTGCTCGGCCTGGACACCGAAGCGGCTCTCTTCGTACAAATTCGGGTTAACGAAGGCGAGTCGTCTCCGCTGGAGCTGAATCTTCTCCAAACCGAGGTCGAGCGGCTCAGAGCTCGTAGGCATTTCGTCGAAGGCAGGCTGCAGGCGGCGATATCGCAGCTAAAGTTCTATGCCGGTGTGCCATTCGATCAGCCGTTCAGACTCCGTGAAGAGCTTTCCGCGGCATCGTTGCCGCTGCTCCCGGCGACGCTTGAAACGAGTGTCTCTGTAGGACTGCGAAATCGTCCGGAGATTCGCCTGGCCGAACTGGAGGAGCAGTTGGCAAGCGCGGGCTTGCGGCTGATCCGCTCTCAAAGCAAACCAGATCTTACAGCTTACTCGCGCTACACGCAGGGGCGTGCCGGCATCGACGATCCCCGCGGCCCTTTTTTCCAGAATGACCGGAGACTTGCCTTTGGCGTCTCGATCGGACTGCCGATCTTCGACCGAAAGCAAGGTGCAAAGGCCGAGGCGGAGATAGCGATCCGGCAGGCCCAGGAACGTCGGACATTCGCCGAGCAGGTCGTCAAGAGCGAGATCGTCACGGCGTTCCAGCGTATCGAGGCCGCAAAGCGAGCGATCACGATATTGGATTCTGCGGTACTGCCGCGTGCCCGTGAGAATATCGCGACCATTCGCCGCGTATACGAGATCGGCGAATTAAAGATCACCGACCTGATCTCGGAACAACGCAAACTCCTGGAGGCGAGCCGGGACCTCACCGAAACACTCACGGAGCGATATCGCGCGCAGGCCGATCTATTTATCGCACTCGGAGTTACATTTGATAACTAAGGAAAAGAAGAATGTCTGACAACAAACTCACAGACCAAGTTGAACACCGCCGCATTGACGAGGCAGAACCGGCTCGTCTCGACTCGAATCCGGACAGCCAGGAATCGACCGAGCATGTATCCACGACCCACAAGTCCAATGCAGCCCTGCCGTGGATAGTAACAGTGGTGGTCGTAGGTCTCATCGCGCTGATCGGAATTGTATGGATCGTAAGCAGAGGGGCAACGGGCGATGAAAAGCCGACCGCCGAAGAGCACAAAGAAGAGGCAGGGCATTCTGACGACGAGAAGGGTAAAGAAGTGAAACTCGATCCCGAAACGCTCGAGTCCGCCGGTATTGTGACGGAAGCCGTCACGCAAAGGCCGGCGATCGCTAGGCTCGTGGTGACGGGTGCGGTCGAATTGAATCCGGAGACGACGGAGATGGCGACACCTTTGGTCGGAGGGCGGATAGAGAGGGTTTTCTACGGTGTCGGTGACAGCGTAACCAAAGGGGCCGTTCTCGCCGTCATTTCCAGTCCCCAACTGGCGCAGATGCACGGAAAAATGCATGAGGCCAAGACGAAGTACGAACTGGCTGAGAGGAACCTCACCCGTGTTCAGCGAACTGAAAACCGGGTCGCGGTGCTTCAGGCAAAAGCAAAACTTGACGAAGCCGACGCCACTTTGAAACGGACGAGACGGCTTATAGAGCTCGGTGCGGGGGCAGGCAAGGACCTTATAGCCGCGGAGACGGCTTACAAAACGGCAAAGGCTGATCACGATTTCCAATCGAACATAGCCCTTAACAAGGAACTTCAGGAGGCCAGAGCCGAGGTCGAAACCGCACGGGTGGATCTGCGGCACATCGAGGACGAACTACGGGCGCTGGGCGTTCCGGTCGAATCGGGAAAACCCGATGACCATCGCGAGGATTCGTCGCTCGTTACACTGAGAGCTCCGCTGTCAGGTGCTATTACCGAGCGTAAATTCAACGCGGGAGCCGGGATCGAGGCGGGAGTTCCGGTTTTTTCCATCTCGAATCTCGGCACGGTCTATGTCATCGCAAATGTACCGGAAGTAAACATGGCAAGGTTGCGTATCGGGTCCATCGCAGAGATCACTTCGCCCGCTATCGGAACGGTCAGCGGTCGAGTGTCTTATATCGATCCCAAATTGGACGAGACGACACGCACCGGGCGGGTACGTCTTGAGGTGCCGAACGCTCAAGGTAAACTCCGCGCCGGTATGTTCGCCGAGGTCGGCTTTTACACCGGAACGAACGAGACGACGGGTGAGGAGTTGGTCGTTCCATCGACGGCGATCCAACGCTCCGGCGACAAGACGATTGTCTTTGTTCCACGCGAAGATGAGCCCGGGGCTTTTGAAGTCCGGGAGATCGAAGCAGGGGCTGACATCAACGGTTACACAAAAGTGATCGAGGGATTAGAATTGGGCGAAAAGGTCGTGACGAAGGGCAGCTTTACGCTAAAGACGCAGCTCGAAAAGGGTGCGATGGGCGATGACCATTAAGAGGGAAAGATATGGGAGATTGTTGTGAAAAAGACGATGCGATCGATGCGTTACGGGAACGGCAGAGCTCGACGCTTAAGATCGTTCTCGCGATCAATATTTCAATGTTTGTGGCGGGAATCGGAGCCGGTATCTATGCAGGGTCCAGCGCTCTTCTGTCCGACTCTCTTGATAACCTAGGCGACGCTATGACGTACGGGCTTAGTCTCTACGTCGTTTACAAGGCGTCTCGGGCCAAGGCTCAGGTAGCGTTTTTCAAGGGCGGATTGATATTACTAGCGGCTCTGATCGTTCTTGGTCAGGTCATCTATAAGCTGATCGTCCCGACCGTACCGATTTTCGAGATCATGGGCGTTGTCAGTTTGTTTTCACTCGCCGCCAATTCCGTGTGTCTGTTTCTTCTGACCCGCCATCGCGAAGACGACGTAAACATGAGTTCCGTTTGGGAGTGCTCGCGTAACGATATTGCATCGAACATTTCTGTCTTTCTCGCCGCTGGTGCTGTGTGGTTCACTCAGTCGGGCTGGCCGGACATCGTTATCGCTCTCTGTTTGGTTGGGCTTTTTCTTCGTTCTGCGATTCGTGTATTTACAAGTGCCGCTCGCGAACTGAAAACAGCAATCGAGGTATGAAGAAAACGGTCTTTCAGATAAACAAGATGGATTGTCCCTCGGAGGAGAATTTGGTGCGCGTGAAGCTCGATGGCGTGGCGGGAATCAGACATCTCGATTTCGACATTCCTAATCGTCAGCTGACGGTTTTTCATGACGGACAGCTTGATCAGATCGAGTTTCGGATAGGCGAGCTTGATCTTGACAGCAAAACAATTAAGACCGAGGAAGTCGACGATATCCCATTTGACGATGACCGACGAAGCCAGCGGAAATTGTTATGGATCGTGCTGGCGATCAACTTTGGCTTCTTTGCGATTGAAATGACTACCGGGTTTATTTCCGGCTCGATGGGACTAATCGCCGATAGCCTCGACATGCTCGCCGATGCATTCGTATATGCCATTAGTCTGTTCGCAGTCGGTGGAACTCTCGCGAGAAAGCGGAATGTTGCAAGGCTTGCCGGATATTTCCAGATCACTCTAGCCGTCGTTGGCTTTATTGAGGTTGTACGAAGGTTCATAGGGGTTGAGGAACTTCCGGACTTTCTCACGATGATAATAGTCTCAACGTTGGCACTGGCGGCAAATGGCTTTTGTCTCTATTTGCTTCAAAAGTCGAAAAGCAAGGATGCCCACATGCAGGCGAGCACGATCTTTACTTCGAACGACGTGATCATCAATTTGGGCGTCATCACGGCGGGCATTTTGGTCAATCTGATCGGTTCAAACAAGCCCGACTTGATTATCGGGACAGTCGTGTTCGTTGTGGTTATACGCGGGGCAATTAAGATTCTACGACTAGGAAGATGAAACTAATTCGTATCGAAAAAGCACTGATGAACAATCCGGTCGATGCTTTCGTTCACGGGCACCATGAAGTGAGGGCAAGAAGGCGCTTGAGATCGGCGCCGGTCGCAGAGTCGGCACGGAGATAATCTTGAACGTTTCCGAGCCGATGAGATTCATGTGTTTGAGCTTTATCCAATAATGACCGACATCGGTCAGGGCTGGGTTTACCGAACCTTCCTAAAGCATCCGAACGAGAACCGATTTAGCGGGGATGCCTTTGTTACTGAGCTTGGAAAAAAGGGAATAGTGGTCGGGGACAATAGACAATTCTGGCTCTTGAACGACCTCATCATCGGCGTCGGAACTTTGGCTCAGAAAGACATAAATTAATGATTAACGCACTTATACGCTTCTCCATAGCACAAAAACTGGTAGTGCTCCTGCTCGTCGCAATAATGGCCGCCGCGGGTGCATACAGCCTGATAGATCTACCAATTGACGCCGTGCCTGATGTAACCAACGTTCAAGTTCAGGTTCTGACGAGTGCTCCGAGCCTCGCGCCGCTCGAGATCGAACGGCAGATCACGTTCCCCGTCGAAGTGGCAATGTCCGGGATTCCGGGCGTCGAAGAAATACGCTCGGTGTCGAAATTCGGCATTTCAAACGTCACAATCGTTTTCGAAGAATCAACCGATATTTATTTCGCACGCCAGCTAATTCTCGAACGCATGGCGACCGCCCGCGAAAATATTCCGCCTGGCATCGGTTCGCCGGAGATGGGGCCGATCGCGACGGGTTTGGGCGAGATCTATCAATACGAAGTTCGTGCAGAACCGGGAAGCAACTACACCGCGACCGATCTCAGAACGATCCACGACTGGAATATTCGGCGTCAGTTGATGGGCGTTCCCGGCGTGACCGAAGTTAATTCCCACGGAGGTTATGGCAAACAGTACGAAGTCCGTCTCTCACCTGAAAAGCTGCAGTCGTATGGGTTAACCCTTCACGATGTCCACGAGGCGGTGACCGCAAATAACGGCACGGTCGGCGGCGGTTATATCCAGAAAGGCGCGGAGCAATATTTGTTGCGGGGCGTCGGTCTGATCGAAAAGATGGACGACATCACCAACGTCGTCGTCAAAACCGGCAAAGAAGGTGTACCGATCTTTGTCCGCGATCTGGGCGAAATTGTCGAGGGGCAAAGGATCAGACAAGGAGCAGCCTCGGCCAACGGTGAAGGCGAGATCGTTTCCGGCACTGCGATCATGTTGAAAGGCGAAAATTCTCGCGTAGTTTCCGAACGGATCAAAGAAAGAATTGACGAAATACGCAAGACGCTGCCTCAAGGCGTGACGATAGAGCCCTTTTATGACCGGACGGCTCTCGTCCAACGCGCGATCGCGACGGTGGAAACTAATCTGCTCGAAGGCGCAGCACTCGTGATCTTGGTTCTCTTAGTCCTTCTCGGAAATTGGCGTGGAGCCCTACTTGTTGCAACGATCATCCCGCTTTCGATGCTTTTCGCGGCGATCCTGATGAGATTTTTCAATGTCTCGGGAAACCTGATGAGCCTCGGAGCTCTCGACTTCGGGTTGATAGTTGACGGCGCCGTTGTAATGGTCGAGAACGTTGTGCGCCGCCGTGCGGAGGCACAACACGAAAAATCACGCGAACCGGCTGAACGCACAATTCTCGAAGCTTGTCTCGAAGTCGCGCGTCCCGTTGTCTTTGCCGTGGCAATTATCGGCATCGTATATTTGCCGATCCTCAGCCTTCGGGGCATCGAGGGGAAGATGTTCGTACCGATGGCTTTGACGGTCATCTTCGCTCTACTTGGTTCGCTGCTTTTATCGCTCACTTACGTCCCGGCGATGCTCGCGTTGATACTTCGCGGCAATGTTTCGGAGAAGGAAAGCTTTTTGATCCGTTGGGCGAAGCAGATCTACCGGCCCTCACTCGCGTTTGTGATGAAGTTCCGGGCACAAGTTCTTGCGATCGCTGTCGCTGCGGTACTCATTTCAGGCATAGCTTTCCCATATCTCGGCGGCGAATTTATTCCGCGTCTTGATGAAGGCGACATTCTGGTCGGAATGCAGCTTTTGCCCAGCGTGTCGCTCGAACAATCGATGGTTGCGACGACCGAGGTGGAAAAGTCTCTCAAGGCGTTTCCCGAGGTTAAGATTGTCGTCTCAAAATGCGGAGCGCCCGCGGTCGCGACAGATTCGATGAGCCTGAACCAATGCGATATATTCGTGATGCTAAACCCGATAGACGATTGGAAATCGGGTTGGTCGAAGGAAAAACTGATCGAAGAAATGTCGAAAAAGCTGGAATCGGAAGTTCCCGTCGCGGCTTCGTTTGAATACATACAGCCGATCGAGATGCGCGTTAACGAACTGATCGCGGGTACCCGAGGCGATCTTGCCGTAAAGCTGTTTGGTGACGATCTCGAGATTCTGGCCGAAAAAGGCGAAGAGATCGAAAGGGCGCTCGCGAAGGTCAACGGTGCCGAAGAGACAAAGGTCGAGGTCACGACGGGCCTGCCGCAGTTGCAGATCAAGCCCGACCGTGCGGCGATGGCCCGCTATGGCTTGAACGTCGAGGACGTGAATGAACTCGTCGAGGCGATCTTTGCCGGCCAGAAAGCGGGCGAGGTTTTCGAGGGCGAACAGCGTTTCGATATAGTTCTGCGTTTGGACGAGAACGCCAGCAAGTCAGTGGAAGCGGTCCGCGACTTGATTCTCACCGCGCCAAACGGCCAGCGTGTGCCGCTCGCACAGGTAGCGGATATTTCCCTGGTCGAGGGAGCCGCACAGATCTCCCGCGAGGCTACGCGTCGAAGAATTGTAGTATCGACCAACATCCGTGACCGCGACATCGCGAGTTTCGTAGCCGAAGCGAAGAATAAAATCGGAACGGAAGTGACCTTGCCGCCCGGATATTATTTGCAATGGGGCGGGGCCTTTGAAAATCTGGAGCGCGCGACCAATCGACTGTTGATCGTCGTACCGATCGCGCTATTCCTGATCTTTGTGATGCTGTTCTCCACCTTCGGGTCCGCAAAGCAAGCGTTGATGATCTATACCGGAATCCCCTTCGCGATCGTCGGCGGCGTTGTGGCGCTGGCTTTACGCGGAATGCCGTTCTCAATATCAGCGGGTGTTGGTTTTATCGCTCTATTTGGCGTCGCGGTATTGAACGGCGTCGTAATGGTCAGCTTCATCAACCATCTCCGGGAAGAAGGCAAGTCGGTGGTGGATGCGGTGAACGAAGGCGCGATGACACGCCTGCGTCCCGTTCTGATGACCGCCCTCGTCGCCAGTCTCGGCTTCATCCCGATGGCCCTTGCCACAAGCGCCGGGGCCGAAGTGCAACGACCGCTGGCCACCGTCGTCATCGGCGGGCTTATAACGTCGACCCTGCTCACGCTCCTGATATTGCCGACGCTCTACGCGTGGTTCGAAAAAGACGTGGAAGGCGAATTCACGGAGGATTAGAAAATGAAACTAATTATCGCGATTGTGCGGCCGTTCACGGTAGAAAAGATCGTAACGGCGTTCGAACAGATCGAAGGCTTTCCCGGAATGACGCTGAGCGACTCAGAAGGATTTGGGCAAAGATTGTTGACGACGACTTACGACGCTCTCGATCCTTTCAAACCGAACAAACGGATCGAGATCGGGGCAGATGACGAGATGGTTGACCGCATTGTTGCGGCGATCCGGGAGAACGCACACACCGGCAAGAAGGGTGACGGGATCATTCTCGTGATTCCTCTCGATAAGGCTGTGCTGATCTGACAGACGCTGGACATGAGTTTAGCTTTTTCATTTTCGTCCAACTTGTTTTGGTTAGGGGCCATGGTTGCGGTCTCTTTGACTGTGATTATTCTCTTGATTGCCAAGTTCGGGTTGAAGCGGCACAAATTCAAAACGGCCGATCTAAAAGCGGCGGGGCTCAACCATCAGCAGAGGCGTGAGTGGCGGGCGGCATTTAGACGAAAACATAGGATCCATAAGCGCCGCCGCTGACTGTAAAAGAATCTGTACCAAGCAAGAGTTCACCAAGATATATGGGACAAGGACATACGCATCAAGTATCTGCTTCCGCCAAGAACAAGAAACCCCTTACGATAGTTTTCTTTTTAACGCTGACCTATCTGATCGTCGAGGTGATCGGCGGATTGTGGACGGGAAGTCTGGCGTTGCTTGCCGATGCGGGGCACATGCTAACCGATGTCGCCGGCGTGGGCCTCGCTCTCCTGGCTATTTGGTTTGCTGAAAAGCCTGCCTCGCCTGAGAGAACCTACGGGTACTACCGCGTTGAGATTCTCGCGGCGCTGACGAACGCGATAGTACTGATCTTTATCTCGCTGTACATTCTTTACGAAGCCTACGAGCGTTTCAAGAATCCACCGGAAGTCGAGAGCGGTGGAATGCTCGCGGTCGCCTCGATCGGCCTGGTAATAAATCTCGTCGGAGTATTTATTCTGCGAGCGGGTTCAAAAGAAAGCCTGAATATGAAGGGAGCGTATTTCGAGGTTCTTTCGGATATGCTTACGTCCGTAGGTGTGATCATCGCCGGCATTATTATGCTGACTACTGGGTGGTATTATGCTGACCCGCTGATCTCTGCAGGCATCGGCTTATTCATTTTGCCTCGCACCTGGGCCCTGCTAAAGGATGCGGTCGGAGTTCTGCTCGAGGGCACGCCGTCAGACGTAAACATCGCGACCTTGCGCGATAAGCTTTCCAAACTTGAGGGCGTCGCCGATATTCATGATCTTCACGTCTGGTCATTGACGTCCGGTGTAAATGCATTGAGCGTTCACGCCGTACTTGCCGGGGGCTCGGAGCACGACGAGGTTCTCGAACGAGTTCATAAATGCTGCACTTCGGAATTTAAGATCACTCACGTCACCGCCCAAACCGAGCGCGAAGGTTTCGGCTGCCACGAAACGCATTTGTAAATTGGGGTTTGCTCATTGCAGAATGTTCGCTCGACAATAAGCTAGAAGCGCATCGCGTAGCGTAAGCGGAATATGGAAACGGAAAGGAGTTTGTCTCATCTATTGTCGGAACATCCGTTTGTGCTATTCCTGATCGGTGCTTTTTTGATGATGTCTCTTCTAGCAGTAATTGGAATTTTCTTTTGGAGACGTTCACAGCGAAAAACGAAGCGGTAGGCAAAATGAGCTTCGTGGGCCGAGGCCCGAGGCGAGGTTTACAATCATTGGGTATGGACAAGCTTAGCGAACATATTGATGCAGAGATTATTTGTGCTGACAGATCCCTTGAGAACGGCGATATAGCCCCTGCATTCGAACATCTCGAACGGGCCCATGTACTGGGACAGTCCATAACTTATCAACACACCCGTATTCATTGGCGGATGTTGAAAATTGGTTGGAAAAGGAAAGACGCGCGGGAGATATTTGGGCAGTTAGTTCGCATCGTCGGAGCTGCCACCAAAACGGCCTTTGGCATTTATCCGACGGGAAACACTGGTGGTTCGAATGTCTGGTTTTTCCGACCGATGCCGATCGCAGAAGACTTGAAACAGATCCTCGATAAAACGAAGAAAAATTAGCCGCCGTTACACAGCGGCGATTCAAGCTGGGTCCGTCTTTCGAGGCGGACCCAGTTTTCATTTCAAACTTGGACAGATTCGGGATACGCCGGCAAGAATGTGCCCTCTTTATCGCTCAGATTTGAACCCGCGTGGATTGATCGAAGCTCAACCGCGGCACTTGGCTGGCTCGAAAATCAACCGATAGGTTAGAAAAGAAACCATTCTTGGAGAGACGGCACGAGGTTAAACAGTGACCGATCACTTCACTCGTCAGCTGCGCAGCCATTCGAGAGAGGGCAGGTCATGCAGCAACTCCTACATAAGTGCGCCGCTTTCCGGCGATCCGGTCTTCATATTCCAGTATGTCGACGATTCTGTAGCGAATTTGATTGCCAATCCTGATCGCTCTTAGATGGCGAGGGTTCGACTTTGGCAAGGCTCGAAGGCGCTGGAACCTCTTCGCAATAGCATCGACGGATCCCGTGAGGTGCCATCTTTCTGCGAGCTGCTGGTTATCAAGTATTTCATTGTTCATCCGGGTATCGTCCTCCAACTTTCTAGACCATCGATGGCAAAAGTTATGCCGAAAAAACTACTGAATAATCCCGAGAGCAAAAGCCGGGTCACCTGCGGTCGGAATCGGTCACTTTCAGTCACATATGGAAGGAGTTCTCGCCGAAAATTCCCCCCCAAATTCCCCCCCGAAGGACATTTCCGACAAAAAAAGGGACCAGCCAATTTTCGGGCTCGTCCCTAAGTCTCTAAAAACAAATGAGTTAGCTTGGTACTGAGGGCGGGAGTCGAACCCGCACGAACCTTAGTTCACAGGATTTTAAGTCCTGTGCGTCTACCAGTTCCGCCACCCCAGCGTAATAGGGAAGATTAGCACAGACAACGAATTCGACAAAGGCCAATGCTCCCGGTTTTGCGCGTTCGGCCGGGGGCCGGACGGTGAACGTGCGCAATGAGAGGTCGTCGTCAGTTGTGCTATGATTGGCGCGGGCGTTTCGTGAAAATTCAATGGATCAATTGATTTGGATAGGTTGGCTTATTCTCGGGGTCGCGTTGATCCTTGCTGAGCTATTCACTCTTGGCTTCTTCCTGCTGTGGTTCGGCATTGGGGCCTTGGCGGCGGCGGTCGCGGGCGTCATGGGCGCCCCGTTCATTGTGCAGTTCGCGATCTTTGCGGTTGTCTCGATCGCAATGACAGCCATGTCACGGACGATCTTTGCAAAGTATCTTTCACATAGCGATGAGAACGCTGTCAAAACTGGCATTGATGCTCTGCCGGGCCAGATCGGGACCGTGACGATCGGTAGCCAAGGGGCACTAAACGAAGGCGCGGTGAAGGTATTCGGTTCTACGTGGACAGCCTTTCCGATCGATGAAGAGACGCTGCTTGAAGAAGGCGAAAAGGTCGAGGTCGTAAGCGTGAAAGGTGCGTCGATCTATGTTCGGCGTGTGAACCGTGAACTGCCAGGCTGGCGTGACGATCCCGCCGGTTAAGGAATTTCGGCCGTGTTCTGGTCCGCCGTATCGTGGATATTCCCGAGATCTATCAGTTCCAATTGAACTTCGTCGCCTTCCGGTTCCGATAGGCCTTCCCCTGTTATCTTTGCGAGGA